>JBLHPD010000073.1:0-20790 GCA_047624165.1 Clostridium sp.
AAAATAAAATATGATTCTTTGGTTATTAAAAAGTCTCCAGATTATTCAAGGCTTATAAACGCCTTTCCGGGTTTAAAGTTTAAAGGTCTAGATTCTATTTTGAAAGAGATTAAAGATAAGGTTTATAAGAATAAAAAGAGTTAGTTTTATAATTTTTCTTAAAATAAAAGACATTCACAACTTGAAATTAGCAATTACTAATGTTAGGATTTAAGTGACCTAAAAAATAACATAAGATAAAGGAGAATGAAAAATGAAAGAAGACAATCTAAAATTAGTACAGAAGGGCATTGATGATGCACTAGACACTATAGACGCTTTAGAGAAAACTATAAAAGAAGCTCCTCTTCCAAAAAGTTTATTAAAAGAGAGTTTTTATATTCTTTCTAAAAAAGTTGACGAAATTGAAGATATATTAAAAAATGAAGGCATACTCTAGTTTGCTGTATACCTATATAAAAATAATTAAAAGAGGCATATAAGTTTAAAACTTATATGCCTCTTTTGATTTATAAATATATTAAGTTAATCACCTTAATAGTTTTTTAATAATTAACTTCTTCCAAAAATAATCCTTTTGCGGGTGCAATATGTCCTGAATATTTTCTTTCTTTTCTATCTAAAATATCGCTAATTTCATTAGCATCTCTTTCACCAAGTCCTACTTCCACAAGTGTTCCAACTACCAATCTCACCATGTTTTTCATAAATCCATTTCCTTGAATGCTAATTTCTATATTTCCGTCTTCATTCACAATATTTATAGTATAAATGTCTCTAACCGTAGATTTCTTTTTAGTTTTAAGTGTTGTAAAGCTTTGAAAATCATGTTCTCCTATTAAATATTCTGATGCTTTTCTCATCTTTTCAACATTTAGTGGTTGTGGTATATGATAATCATATTTTCTTGTAAATACATTGTGTGCTTTATTATTACAAATATTATATACATATTTTTTTGCCTTAGCATTATATCTAGCATGAAAATTGAGATCCACTTCTTCTACTGTCTTAACTACAATATCCTCTGGTAAATACTCATAACAGTAACTACGCATTTTATGTGTAGCCATAGTACATTCAGTTCTAAAGTTTGCTACTTGATTTGTTGCATGTACTCCAGCATCTGTTCTACCTGAAGCTGTAATTTCAATATTTTCTCCTGCCATCTTACTTAAAACGGATTCAATTTTGTGCTGAATTGTATTATCACTATCTCCAAGCCTTTGCCATCCTTTATACTTAGTACCATCATATTCTATTACAATTTTTATATTTCTCATATTTATTATTTATCCTACTTTCTATTCTAGAGTTTAACACACTTCGGAAGGAAGTCTCCTTCCGAAGTCGTTAATATTACATCTTCTCAGATGATAATTTATCTGCTATTTAAATTATATTTTTTAATACATACCTTATATTATATACATATATCACAATTATTAAAACATTCCGTATAAAATAAATTTAAGCTTTGACAATGCTGAATTTATTTTTACTATTGGATACCTTGTTTCTGTATTTAATATAATTCTACGCTTTGCGGTTTTCCACTTAGATATTTTCCAAGTTGTTTTTAAATCCTTTGCGCTTCTCCTTACGGCTTTTCTTTCTCTTTCACTACCATCATAAAATACTACAAAATCAAATTCGGCATTTCCACTATCATACTCTGTATCAAATTTTTTAATAATACTGTTAGGTGAAAGTAGTAACCTACCCGCTTTGGGTTCTAAGTCAAATTTAATACCTTTTTTATTGCTTGCACACAAATACGACTTATAAATTAGCTCACTACAAAACAATGCATTATCTGTCATAATATCAAAATTATAATCATATGCCTTTCCTAAAGATTCAAAAGCTATAAATAATGCCTTTAATTTATCTTCCTTGGATAATTTAGGACGTAATGCAGAAAAATAATCAACTTTAGCAATAGCCTCTAGAGGATTTATTACCACACCAGGAGCGATAACTTCTATAATATATTCTCCACTATTTTCACTTTTATCGCACAAAGCATCATATACTTTAGGATAATTCAATTTTACATACTCTGACACACACAAACAATTTTCCATAGGGACATCATTAAAATACTTGTCCAGATTCTCTAAACAACCTATATAAATTCCAGAATGAGTCCAAAACCCTGGTAATCCTATGTTGGTTAGTTGATAGTTGTTTCTCTTTAAAAGTATGTCCCCTGGTAGCAATTCTTCTTTAATACTATTAATATCTTCATTGCTAACATATTTCTCTTTTCTACTAGAATAATCAACTCCAGTAATACTTATAGCAACCCATTTTTGAAATGGGAACCAAAAATCAAAAGCATTTTTCCCAAAAAAATCAATCAAATTACTTTTAACAATATTTCTATGATTTCTAACTAGTTTTATAACATTTAGATAATTAGAACTTGCATAATCTAATAATTTTTTTTCGCTTTCATCTCTTTTATATCCATATTTTTCATAGTAATTTACCATAAAATCAAAGTAATGCTTATTTCTAAACAGTGATATTATATAAGAAATTTCTGTAATTTCTTGTGAAATGTAATAATATTGTTTTTTACTAATATTGTATTCAGGCCTAGGCTCGTTTAACATAGACTCCAAGTACTTATTTTTTTCTATAATATTAACTAGCAACACAGAGTTTTTACGTATTGCTATAGTTGAAGCATAAATTAATAATACTCTTTTAAATTTAATATGTGAATCTTTTGTATTTTTTAATATAAGTTCACTTTTATATTTTTGCCTGATTTCATTTAATTCATTATAACATCCTACGTAACTAACCCATTTATCTAATATACTTTGTTTGTGAGCTAAGGACATACTTTGAATGTTCGATCTAAACAAGCTTTCGCTGCTTTGAATTTCATTCATCACATGCTCTAATTCTTTTATAAGCTCTAAGGATTTATTTATCTCCTCATTAAGCGTTCCATGAACTAACTCCATATCCTTATCCCCGATTCCATTTTTAAAGTAACATTCTAGTATCAATTTCATTGCACAGATAAATAAACCAATACATATTATTAATATAATTAACAATTCAATTTAACCATACTTCTCCTCCATAATTGATTTTAGCAATTTAATTTTATTATACCATAAAACTCACTATTCCTTTAATAATATAAATTATAAATTGAAATATTTTTGTTTTGTTTAAAAAATAATAAGTAAAAAGATAGATATTTTATTTTTTATATGTTTGACTGTTTTTTTATATGCTATTATATGTATACTATCATTATAAGATAAAATGAATTTTTTGGAGGCTCATATGTTTACAAGCGAACTAATTTTACGTTTTTTGAATTTATTGTTTATTATTAATATTCTGTTTGCCTTTGCAGTTGTATTTATTGAAAGAAAGAACCCCGCAAGCACTTGGACTTGGCTTATGGTATTGCTATTTCTACCTAGCATAGGGTTTATTTTATACTTATTTCTTGGTCAAAATTTAAAAAGAAAAAAAATGTTTCTGTTAAGAAAAGAAGAAAAAGAAAATCTCAATTCAATTATTGATAAACAAAAAGATTTTTTGAATAATGAAGATTTAATTAAAACTAATCCTTTTTTAAGTAAATATTCAGATATGATGCAACTTAATCTTTGTAGTGATAATTCCTTTTATACTAATAATAACCACGTAACTATATTTACTGATGGTAAATCAAAATTTGATCAGCTTAAAGAAAATCTTAAAAGTGCAGAATTATATATTCATATGGAGTATTATATATTCCAAAATGATAATTTAGGAAGGGCTATTCTTGAAATTCTATCTAAAAAAGCTAAAGAAGGAGTAGAGGTAAAATTACTTTATGATGGCATGGGATGTCTTAAGTTGCCTAAACATTTTTTTGCTCCATTAATTGAAGCTGGCGGAAAAGTTTCTTGTTTTTTCCCACCTTTTCTTCCTTATATAAACCTTAGAGTGAATTTTAGAAATCATCGTAAAATATGCACTATTGATGGAAAGTATGGATTTATTGGTGGTTTTAATGTTGGTGATGAATATTTAGGACTTTCTAAAAGATTTGGTTTTTGGAGAGATACCCATTTATTCATACAAGGAGATGCGATAGATGCCTTGGAATTGCATTTCCTAATGGATTGGAGATTTGCTGCCAATGAAGATTCTGATTTTGATAATAAATATTTCCCACACAGAACTCACATTGGAAAAACAGGTCTTCAAATAGTTTCAAGTGGTCCCGATTCAACTTTTAATTCTATTAAAAATGGGTATTTAAAAATGATTAGTAAGGCTGAGCGAACTATCTATATAGAAACTCCTTATTTTATCCCAGATGACAGTATACTCGAGGCTTTAAAAATAGCCTCTTTGTCTGGTGTCGATGTTCGTATAATTATACCTAGTAAACCAGATCATCCATTTGTGTACTGGGCTTCTACGTCTTATATGGGAGAGTTACTGGAGTCAGGCGTCAAATGTTATACCTACACCAAGGGCTTTCTTCATAGTAAATTTCTTTCTATTGATGAATCTATAAGCTCTGTAGGAACTGCAAATTTAGATATTAGAAGCTTTACTCTGAACTTTGAAATTAATGCTTTTATATATGATAAAGAAATAACTGCCGACTTAGATCGTTTTTTTATTGATGATTTAAAATTTTGTAATGAACTAACTCTTGAAGAATATAGTAATAGAAGTTTTATTGTTAAATTCAAGGAATCTGTTTCAAGATTGCTTTCTCCTATACTATAAATAAAAAAATCTCACAAACTTTTTTAATGTTTGTGAGATTTTTTTATTTAAATGCCCTAATTTACTAATTGTCGCTCGCTTCCATCTTTCTTTATTTTGTACGCTTTTCCATCATCCCCGTTTTTATATAATATCCAATCACCCTGTACTTCAATGTCTGCAGTCCACTCATCATTTAGAACAGTATTTCCCAGACCATCTTTTCTAATCTTAAATAAATATCCCCCATTATTATAATTACTGTAATAAATCCATTGTTCATCTATTGCTTCATATTTAGATTGGGAATCATTAAGTTTGTGGCTAACCTTTCCATCTAATGACATTTTATATATCTTTTCGCCATCCAATTCATTACTAAAATATATCCAAGGGCTATCTATGACAGCATGGCACATAGGTTGTAAATATAAAAAATTTTCACTATTGCTAGCTACATATTTCTTTCTGTCCCATACATGATCTTTAGAAATTTTTTGATCAGGAACATTAAAATATGTATATCTTACCTTATTCCCGTCATTAGTATTTGGCTCATCCCATGTGGCATCTAGATGATAATATTCCCCATCTATTTTCACTATATTCCAAGCATGATTTGTGCTATCGTCTATTTTTACCATATTGTCAGCGCCAACTTCTTCTGCATTACCTACTACTATTTGAGCTTCTATTCCTACTAAATTTAACAGTAGTTTCATTGTAGAAGCATATCCATCGCAATCAGCCTTACCAAGAATTAATGTTCCGTAAGCAGTATCTGAATCCATTTCCACTCCCTTATTTATATAATTTTCATAATCATAGTCTGTATTTTTTACAACATATTCGTGAAGCGCCATTTCCTTTTCTAAATCGCTCATACTACTGTTAGTAATACTAGATGCGATTTCTTTAGCCTTATTATATGCTGTATCAACCTTAACATCAGTTATATGTAGATCATACTTATTATCCATAGCAGTATATAATTCTGAAAAACAATTAACTTCAGTGTACTGCTTAGCTGGTTCTACTTCATCACCTACATCATCCTCAGCTACAACTTTTATAACCTTAAGTTTCCATCCTTCATAGAGTTTTCTCTCAGGCTCTTTTTTCATAACATCCCATAAAGTAGAATTAGAAGACATCGCCCATAAATCTAAAATATATGTCCCCGGAACAGTTGGAACCCACTCTGTTTGTGATGAATATTCCTTATTAGTTGAAGTCCACACACCAGTCTTAGTATTAAAAATACTAAGTTTATAGCTATAGGGCCCAGCCATTCCACTTATGCCCTTAATCCCACCTACTGTAACTTTTTCTCCTACTTTATAAGTACTTTTCTCTATATCCATATCATTTACAGTATAAACACGGTTGCTATCATTTTTTTCCACACAATTCAGTTCATAACTAGAATAGCTATCCTGTGCCTCCAAAGAATTTTCTCCTCTTACCCATATAAAAAGTCTGTATTTACCAACCCAGAACTTCTTATCTGAAGAAATCTCGTAAGGTTTGTCTGCATCCACTAAAGGTGTATACCCATTAGAAATATCTTCATAGGTGTTGTCTTCGTTAACTATGAAGACTCTATACTGAACCTTTTCTGCATTTTTTGAAGTAATGTAAAACGTCTCCTTTTCACCTGCTACAAGTGGTGAATGTCCTATTCCTACATAAGAGACTTGTACATTTTTCACTTCATCTTTTATTGCATCTTTTACTGTAATAACCTTAAGTTTCCACCCCTCATATAACCTACTTTTCGGATTTTTTATTAAGGACTTCCAAAGTGTAGAATTATAAGACATATCCCAAACCACCAACACATAAGTTCCGGGCTTTGTAGGGACCCATTCTAAATTATTCCTATATCCCTTTGTATCTAATATCCATTCATCTCTTTCAGTATCATATATATGAAGTTTATACGTATACGGACCTTTCATACCACTAATATTTTTAATTCCATTTACTATCACCTTTTCCCCTACTGTATAACCGTCTTTAGTAATACCCAAATCTCCTGATGAATACACTCTATTATTATTATCTCTACTTACGCAATTTAAATTAGCTATATACTGACTATCATAACTTTTTACAGAACTTTCTTCTTTCACCCAAACTATAATCTTATATTTACCTAATTTGAATTTTTCACTTGGATTAATTGTATATGGTTTATTTGCATCTACTGCTTGCGTATATCCCTTAGTAATTTCTACTTTTGTATTATTGTTAACATTAAGTAAAAAAACTCTATACTTAACTTTTTCGGCTCCCACAGCAGTCAAATAAAAACTTTCACTATCTCCTTCAACTAATGGAGAATGATCTACTCCTACAAACACTATCTTAACAGTATTATCAACTGCCATTGCATATTTAAAATTCCCACATAAAATAATAATAAGGAATGTTAGTAACAAAGTTTTCAATATTTCTGTACCTTTCCTCAAAAATCCACCCCCATTTGATTTAGCACCTTAAGTGTTATAAATTAGATTTTAGTACGTATTTTATGCTTCCACAGTGCTTATTACTATTCTATAATAAGCATTATTTCCTATTTAAGTTAAACTTCTAATAAGTTTCCAATGAGTATATTATACACGAAATACCTTTTTTATTCCATATGTAAAAGCTATGATATTTATTATTTAACATTTGATAATATATAGATTTATTTCGCCCCTGAAATAGGTATACTGAATGAAAAATCAGTTCCTTTTCCAATTTCACTTTCTACCCATATTTTCCCACAATGTTCTTCTATAATATACTTGCATATAGCTAGTCCAAGTCCTGTACCTCTCGGTTTATTTGTAAGTGTATCGCCAACTTGTCTGAACTTCTCAAATATATATTTTTTATCTTCTTCTCTAATACCCACCCCTGTATCACTAATACTTACTATAATATTTTCTTCAACTACTCTAGCACTGCACACTATGCATCCTTCTTCTGTGAATTTTATAGCATTAGAAATAAGATTAATTATTACCTGCACTAATTTATCTTTATCTGCCATAACTTTCGGAAGTGGTTCTCTTATACTTTGTATAACTTGAAGCGATTTTTCTCTAATAATTGGGTTAGTTAATGTTATTACCTGAGTTATAATTTCTTCTATATCAATTTCTCTCATATTTAAACTAACTTTTCCTGCTTCCATTCTTGATATATCTAATAAGTCATTAATAAGACTCGACAATCTCTCGCCTTCTGTTAAAATTATATTTATATTTCTCCTTATTTTAACTACTACACTTTTATTTTTATCACTTTCAAGGTCTAGTTCGCAAACTATAGACCTTTCAAATTTTCGCTTCACCATTTCTGCAAAACCAATAATTGAAGTTAATGGCGTTCGGAGCTCATGAGAAACTGTGGATAAAAAATCTGTTTTCATCTTATCCATATCTTTTAATTTTTGAAAAAGTGTAGCATTTTCTATAGCTATTGCTACTTGACTAACAAACGAGAAAGCATTAGCTCTTTGAGTTTCATTGTATGCTGACCTTTTATGACTTAGCATTATTGCAACCCCATATATCTTATCTTTATATATTATTGGGATTATAAGTAAGCTTCTCATGTGATATAATAATAATTGAAATTTAGTGGTATACTTTGTATATTCCGATTTCTTTAAATCCTGAATATAATATATCGCTTTAGATTCCATAGCTTTTTTAATTAATTCAGCCGATTTGTTATCCTTTAAATAGCTACTTAGGTTTATTTCCTCTCCATACCCATGACAAGCCATAAGCTCAAAATCATTATCATTTTTAAATATACTTATGGCGGTATCATAAGCTAAAATTTCATATAAATTTTTCAATAATTCATTGAAAATATCATTTGTATCTGTTGTAGATTTAAATACATTAATAGCAACGTTAATTTTTTTATCAAATTCTTTAGATTTTTTATTGACTAACATTTTAATTATTATACAAGTAACTATAATATTTGATATAATTACGATACCTATATATAAGTAAAATTTATTTGATAATATACCCATCATAATATACCTCTATTTATTATTATATATATTCTAAATATAAGGCATAATTTTATACCTTACTGCATTGAAAATACCAATTTTTTCACCTTATGTCAAGTATTATTGAACTTTAGTATACCTACTTATTATCATATGGAAGGGGTGCCCTTATGCGAAAAGCTGGCAAAATAATCAATATTGAGAACAATAAAGTTTATATCATAACCAAAAATAAGGAATTTGTAACTCTCGAAAAGCACGCAGCTGAACCTATAATAGGTGAACTATATGTAGGTGAAGAATTTCAAAGAGTTACCATTTGGAAATATTTCTTAGTAATCGCTTTCATACTATTACTTTTTGTATCAGTAAGAAAATTATATTTGGATAATAGATATAATTTTTCTGTTATTGTAGACATGAATTGTTCTATAAAGATGGAGGTAAATGGCTCAAATAAAATTAAAAAAGTTAAAGGTATTAGCCCTGGAGGATATAAAATAAAACAACTTATCGCTTTAGAACATACGTCCTTGGAAGAAGCCTTAAATTTAATTTTAGATGAATCTATTAAGCTTAAATACTTAACTAAAGCACACGCAGATGATGGTTTTAAAATTTCTATATTTGTTGTAGGAAATAAAAATAAAACTCCACTTAACTTAACAGCGTTTGAAAAATATGCTGGTTCCCATAATTTCAAGGTATTAATAAATAATGATGGACAAGTTACAATAAAATAAGGATATCCTTTAAAGGATATCCTTATTTTTTTATTTCTATTATTTATATTGTGGTATTTCAAATACTAAATTTGCATTTGTGCATTTATCTAAAATTTCCTTAATTCTATAACTTTGCTTATATGCCCAAGCTATATCTGTAGCATATTGATGACGATAAGTTACATTCTCTGTAATCTCTGGGTTCCATCTCATTTTATATAGTGTATTTTGTTTATAATCAATATTATTTATATACTTATCAGCAATCCATTTAATTCCACCTTCAATAGCAATCTCTGGAGTACACCAGCCTTCTGTATATGCTCTTTCCGAACCGAATTTACAAGGATTCGTATCAAATGCTCCAATACCGAACATATTATATGTTTTCATTTCAATTGGAACTGGTTTGCCATCAACTTCAGTTACATCCACACCATTAGCTAATACTGATGTTCCATTGCCAGTTTCTAATAGAGCATGTGCAATTATATACGCTGGATTTATATTATATAACTCGCAAGCATCTAAAAATGTTTTTCCTTGTCCCTCTAGTATTCCCTTACCCACTAATATATTATCTAGCTCTTCTGCTGTAATACCTTCGACATAATTCAATGTTAAAAATTGGTATAAAGCATAATCATGGTTTTCGAAGTTTTTAGGATTCATATATTCATAAACATCTATGTTACTAGCATATAAAGTATATTTCGTCACTAAATTAACAGGTGCGAGATTAAACTGGGTATCTACCATTTGATCTAAAGTGTTATCATATTGCTTATAAACATATTTCTTATTAACAGTATCTATTAAGGGTCCATTATCTGGTACTGCTATTGTAAAATTCTTAATTACAGGCGCCTTTAGTGAATTATCATTTAAATCCCTTAGTTTTTCACCAATTTGTAAGGAATAAGTTTGTCCAGGTATATACCCTGAATCTGGTGGTTTTACTGTTATGGTATTATTTATAGCATCATAGGATATCGTTATACTTGCTGGAATCCCAATGGGATTATAAACCGCAATACTTTGATTAAGCTTGTCCTTATTAATCCCTTGATTAAACTTAATCTTCCATACTTTATCAACTGCCACATTTGTCTTGTTTTCCATTTGAGTTACATTGGTGACTCCCTTAGCATAATTTGGAATAAATATAAATAAACCACACAAAACTATTGAAAATAAGCTCAAACTGTTTAAGAAACTTTTATTCATAAATTTTTCTTCCCCCTAAACTTTTTATTTCAACGCTATTAAAGTATCTACTTTAATAGCTTATTAAAGATCTCAATTTAAAATAAAATTAATTATTTACTATTTCCCTTTATGTTTGGTTGAATGTTTAATATAATTATATAAATATTACTTTTTTAATCATCATTTTTTAATAATTATTCTAATAAATATATTTGTATCACTATTTTACCATATGATATGAATTATTCATATTAATTTTCTTTATAATTCCAAAGGACGGTGTGAAATGAAAAACATACATAATGAAAAGAATAAAAACATTATTCAGCACAATGAAAATAGTGCTGAAAAAATTAGGTTAAATAAATTTATAAGCGAAACTGGCTTTTGCTCTAGGCGTGCAGCAGATAAATTGATTGATGGAGGTAAGGTCACCGTAAATGGTAAAATTCCTGAAATGGGAACTCAGGTATCTTCAATAGATTACATTAAAATAAATGGTACCCCAATAAAAAATAAGGAAGAATTAGTTTATTTAGCTTTCAATAAACCTATAGGAATAACCTGCACTACAGAGCATAAGGTTAAGGGTAATATTGTAGATTTTATAAATTTTCCAAAAAGAATTTTCCCCATAGGCCGCCTCGATAAACCTTCTCAAGGTCTTATATTTCTAACAAACGATGGAGATATTGTAAATAAAATTTTACGTTCAGGTAATAACCACGAAAAAGAGTACCTCGTTACTGTGGATAACCCTATAACTGCTGATTTCATTAAAAATATGGCAAATGGCATTCCTGTATTGGGTGTTATAACTAAAAATTGTTTTGTAAAAAAAGAACGAAAATATGTTTTCAGAATAATTTTAACAGAAGGACTTAATCGTCAAATACGAAGAATGTGTGAATATTTAGGCTATGCTGTCGTAAAACTTGAGAGGCTTAGAATTATGAATGTTTCTATAAATAACTTGCCAATTGGAAAATGGAGATATCTAACACAAAATGAGCTAATAGGTATTAATGATTTAATCTCTGATTCTATTAAAACTGAGAATGCTTAAAATGATAAAATTATATGTTTCTTATATAAAAAAGCACACAAATTTGTGTGCTTTTTGTTTTATGTAAAAGTTATTAACATTATACGCACAGAAATTGTGGATAACTTGTTAGTCTTAGCTAATAGTAATTATCTTATTTACCTTCTAATTAAAAAAATTTTTACAATTCATCAATGTATTTAATTATTTTGCTGTTTTTTTACTAGACTCACAGATTATGCACATTAAAATTTACTAATCCACAACAATATTAAAACTATGTAGCTTTTTGAAGATTATTATATACTATTTAAGGCTTATACACATTATCCACAATTTTTCTGTGTATAACTTGTGGAATTGATGTTAATGAGTTCCTATTATCCATAAATATACTTATTTTCGTTGATAAATTGTTATTTTATGTATTTTATTTAAAATATTTCAAAATTTCGCAATAAAGTTATGCACACTATTCACAGTTTTGTGGATAACATGTTAATAACTTATTGCTTATTTACTCACAATATTCATTTTCAGTATAATTCTTTGAGTAGTACTAGGCATGGGCATTAATCAAGATTGGCCCTTGAATACTTAAATGTTCTAATTAAATTCTTCTTGATTACATCCCTCGAAAATGCTATATTAGGCACATGAAAATAAATACATCAGTGTACTTTCTTGTTATTTTTAAAATATGTCTTAACAAATAAAAGTACATTCCCTAGCAACTGCATTTCCGTATATTAAATTGAAAAGAGGTAATTCGTTTGAGAATTGGAACTGGATATGATGTTCATAAATTAGTTAAGAATAGAAGTTTGATACTTGGTGGAGTAACTGTGCCTCATGAGACTGGACTGTTAGGTCATTCAGATGCAGACGTTCTAGTGCACGCTATTATGGATGCTCTTCTAGGCGCTGCAGCTCTTGGCGACATTGGGAAGCATTTCCCTGATACTGACACTAAATATAAAGGCATCTCTAGCATCGCCTTACTTGAGCATGTAGGCAGTTTAATAAAAGATAAGGAATATATAATTGAAAATATTGACGCTACGATAATTGCACAAAGACCTAAACTGGCACCGCATATACCTTCTATGGTAAAAAATATTGCAACTGCGCTACACTTGCCTATAGATAAAGTTAATGTTAAAGCTACTACAGAAGAAGGACTTGGTTTTACTGGCCGCTGCGAGGGAATTTCTTCTAATGCCATATGCCTTTTAAAATAAGCTTTTATAATTCTCTATAAAACATAAAAAACAAAGGACATTTCTTATAAAAGAAATGTCCTTAAATCATCACCTATGGCAGCGTGATATTAGAATCCTTGTTTCCAAATTTCAAAATCTGCATGATCAATAAGCATAGCTGACGAAAAATATGTCCCTTGTCCATACTCAACACCTAGCTCTATTAGTTTTTCCTTCTCTTCCAGATTTCGTATTCCTTCAGCTATAATTTTCATACCCGTTTTTATAGCCATCTTAACCATATGTTCTATCATTAATGCTTTTATTTCATCTTTATGAACATCTTTAACTATTTCCTGAGAAATTTTTATAAAATGTGGCTTCATCTTTATTAATTCCACCATATTAGAGTTACCTTCCCCATAGTTATCCATAGCTAATTTAAATTTTAATTCATGAGCGAAATTACGCCAGAATGCACTTCTTGGTATACGTTGAGTTATTTCTAAAACTAAGTTTGTACCTTGTAATTTCTTCATGACTTTTTTTATAGTATGTCTACTTGTATCCGATTGAAGCTTGAAAAATAATCCCTCTTCAATAAATGGTCCAAGCTTATTTAGGTAATTGATTAATTTATCGCAGGCTAGCATAGTAAGATTTTCTAATTCTCCCGTAAGTCTAGCTTTTTCAAACATTTCATCTGGAAAAAATTCTAATCTTGAATCCCTAACTAATATTTCTAATGATTTAACCATGCCGCTGTTTAAGTTTATAATAGGCTCAACCGTAAGTTCTATAGATTTATTTTTAATTATACCTGAAATATGATATGCCTTTTCATCAACCCTATATATTGATTCCTTATCTAGATAATCACTTATAGAAGTTTCATCTAGAAACCATTGAACACCCATGCTTGATGATAGGCTCGGGTTATATAATCCTATAAGTTCATGTTTTAAAACTGCCCTTAAGTTATACATTGTATATATCATTGCTGCCATTCGTTTATTTGCATCCTTAGTTTTGCGAATGAAATTTAATCCTGCAGATACTCCAGCTAAATAAAAAGATGGCTCATATAGTTTATTTCTGGAATCGGAGAGCAAATAATCTATACCATGTCTTAATTCCGGTATTATATCTCTTAATATACTAGCTCCATCTCCATCTGGTATATCAACATACTTTACATTTTTCGTTAATTCCTCACATAAACTAATCCAAAATTTTCTTTGTTTATTGTTATCAAATTTTAAATAATCCATTAGTGAATGTAATTCTAAATATCTTGTATCATAAAAAATATTACTATGAGTTTGATAACTTCCAAAATCAATAATTGATGGTTTCTTCACTGAAACAATTATGTTCCCTCCATGAAAATCACCATGTATACAAGAATGCAGATATTTCACCTCACTACCATGCCACACATCCTCATCCGTGAAAAATTTATATGGATTAGGAAAAAATTTATCAACTCCATCAATAACTAACCATTTTTTATCTTCATCAATCATTAAGGTATCAAAAGCTCTTATAAGTTTCTCATCCATAAATCTATAGCCTAAGGAAGTTTTCATTATTTCAATAGGTGATTTAATTTCAGAAGTATGCGGTTTATTCCAATTATATATAAATTTAGCTACTTGTTCTGAGGTTTGCTTAACCAATGCTAATTCATTTTCAAGTGAATATTTCAGGGTTTTTATTCCTAATACATTATCTCCAGCTAATTCATATAACACTCCAAATCTCTTTAAATTATTTTGACATTGTATTTCCACTTCATCAATAATTTTCGGAATATATCCTTCAATAGAATTCTCTCTTGACTGCAAAAACGCTTTATTATGTAGCCCACTTTCATTCATTTCTTGGATCTTTAAAACTCCTAATTTACGAGATTCACCAAATTCCACAGTATATACTGCTGCGCCAGATTCACCACTATTTAATTCATTTATTATTTCTATAGGTTGGTTTTCTTCTGTGAATTTTTCTAAAATCATTGTTTTCTCTTGCTGGCTTAGCATATTTTACCCCCTGTATCATTTATTGTAATTATCCTGTTATTTATAATTAGATAAACATACCTTTGTCCAGACCCGTTACAAATTAAAAGCCGATCAATAAAATTATAAACCATTTTTGGTGAAGTTAACAGTGTATAAACTATGAACTTCAATAAATAGTATCGTTTACATTTTTTATCGATTAATTCACACATATATATAGGGAATATTCTCTATTTTGCAAGCTAAAATATTGTTACCTTTACTTAATTATACTACAAATATATTATTTTACTACAAACGCAAAAAATCACACAGGCTTTGTCAATTATAAAGCCTGTATGATTGAATTACTTATTGGTTAAAAAACTAGGTTTAAAAATTCAGCTAGCTAAAAAGCTTCCTAGTACAATAATACTTATCTTCTCTTTTTTTGAGATCAAACTCATTTATAGATGTAATTCTATCATGTTGCTCTACATGAAGTACATATCCCTCTTCATTTTTATTTTCAAAAAAAACTTTCGTATAATTCATAACTTCTACTTTGTCCCCATACATATCATAAATTAATGTTGGTACCTTATTTAGCATATCCATCTACCCCTTTAATATTTATTAACTATAAATTAATAAGTATTATGTTGTATCAATATTTATGCTAAAAATGTTATTAAGTTTGATTTATTTTTTTATATGTTCTCTTTCAGAATAAATCCAAAGGTTTTATATTATTAATTATCACTTGACTAAGCTGCAACATTAATTTCCTAATGTTGCCACCATGACTGCTTTTATTGTATGCATCCTATTTTCAGCTTCATCAAATACTATTGAAGCTGAGCTTTCAAATACCTCATCCGTAACTTCAACACCATTCATTCCAAATTTTTCAAATACTTCTTTACCAACCCCAGTTTTTAAATCATGATATGCTGGTAGACAGTGCATAAATTTAGTATTTTTATTATGTGTCAAATCCATCATTTCTTTATTAACTTGATATGGCTTTAATACACTAATCCTTTGTTGCCAAACTTCATCTGGTTCTCCCATGGATACCCAAACGTCAGTGTATATAATATCTGCATCTTTTACTCCCTGTGCTACGTCACCCGTAATAGTAATTTTTGCGCCAGTATCCTTAGCTACTTCTCTACATTTTTTAACTAGTGCTTCTTCAGGGAATAATGAATTTGGAGCAACTATTCTAAAGTCCATGCCCATCTTCGAGGCTCCTATCATAAGAGCATTTGCCATATTGTTTCTTCCGTCTCCAGCATATACAAACACAATACTACTTAATGGTTTGTCAAAGTGTTCTTGCACCGTTAGAAAATCTGCAAGAATTTGTGTTGGATGATCTTCAGTTGTTAATCCGTTCCATACAGGCACTCCTGCATATTTTGCTAGGTCTTCAACTATTTCTTGTCCATATCCTCTATATTCTATTCCATCATACATTCTTCCAAGAACTCTAGCAGTATCTGCTACAGATTCTTTTTTACCAATTTGAGTTCCTGTAGGTCCAAGATAAGTTACATGTGCTCCTTGGTCGAGTGCCCCTACTTCAAACGCACATCTTGTTCTTGTTGAACTCTTTTCAAATATTAGAGCAATGTTTTTACCTTTTAATGTTTGAGTCTCTGTGCCTGCATATTTAGCTCTTTTTAAATCCCTTGCTAAATCTAGAAAATAATTAATCTCTTTTGGTGAAAAATCCATAAGTGTCAAAAAATTTCTGTTCCTTAAGTTAAACATAATAAATTCCCCTCTCTTATCTTTAATTTTAATTTTTATAATGATTGCTTTTAGTATATACTAAAAACAATCATTAAGCATTATTTCATCATTATATAAAATTGACTTCTTCTAAGTCGTTAGATCTTCCCTATAGAACGGCATAGACATACATCTTGGCCCACCCCTACCTCTTGATAGTTCACCAGAAGGTATTTCAATAACCTTTATGTTGTTTTTATCTAAAATCTCATTAGTAACATAATTTCTCTCATAAGTTATTACTGTTCCGGGAGATATAGCTAAAGTATTTGATCCATCGTTCCATTGTTCTCTTCCTGATATAATTTTATCTCCGCCGCCACACCGTATTAAAGTAATATCTTTTTTTAAATACTTAGAAAGTATTTTTTCTAAACTTCCCTCTTCTTCTTTAGTTATTATTTCTTTATCCTTATGATTATACGATATTGCCGTAACCTTGAGTGTTCCTTCTATTCCTGGATGAACTGTAAATTTATCGTAGTCAATCATCGTGAATACTGTATCTAGATGCATGAAAGCTCTAGTTTTCGGTATATCAAATATTAGGATTGTTTTAAAACTCTCTCCCTTTTCAAATATGTTTTTAGCCATATTTATAACCGCTTCTTTATCCGTTCTCTCACTTTGACCAATTGCAATTATATCTTTTGATAAAATTAATTCATCACCACCTTCAATATTAGATACCTCGTTTCTGTCGTACCATAATTGAACACCTGAATCTTTTAGCTCAGGGTGGTATTTAAAAATATATTTTCCAAACACTGTTTCGCGTCGTCTTGTTTTAGTTTTCATAGAATTCAAACTTATTCCCTTCCCAATGCATGCAAAAGGGTCACGTGTAAAATATAGATTTGGCATAGGATCCATTATAAATGGATATTCATCATAATGTTCTTTAATATCTATTTCTTTTTTTCTGATTCCTGCCATAACCTTATCTATCATTTTTCTTTCTGGCATAGAATATAAATACTTTTTTAAAGATGTTATGATTTGCGTCTCGTTTATACCACATTCCTCTATAACTTCATTTAAAAATAGTTCCTTAACTGACGACTCCTTTAATGCTTCTACAGCTAAATCCTCCAGGTATAATGTTTCCACACCATTTTCCTTTAGTATCCTAGCAAAATTATCATGTTCCTGCCTCGCTACCTTTAGGAATGGAATATCATCGAATAAAAATCTTTCTAAATATTCCGGTATAAGATTTTCAATCTCTTCTCCTGGTCTATGTATAAGGACGGTCTTTAAATTTCCTATTTCTGAATAAATATTGATTTTTCTATTACCCATCTCCCTTTGCCTCCTATTTAAAATAATTAATATACAACTTTTACACCAGAATCTTTTTATTAAATTTTATTTATTTTAAATTTTATCTCTTTTGAAATTACCCATATTTTTATATTATCCCCTTATACAATGCTTGTCAACTGTTGCAATTTCATATTATTATTAAGTATACCTTCCACCTATTAGTAATTTATTATAATTCTATGCACCCTTCTTAAATACAAAAGAATTTTCTTGTAAATCATATATATACATTTAACTAATATAATTTTATTTATATTTTTATATTTAATTTGACATAATAATATATAACGCATATAATAATATTATTATATACCCCTAGTGGGTACAAGGAGGTTAAATGTATGAATATTTCTTTTAATGAAATTACAAAAAATGCTTTGATACAACACCTTGAGAAAAAAGGTAAATCTTCTGTTAGATTACTTATAAAAGGTTTTGGTTGAGGTGGCCCAATATTAGGTGTTGTTCTGGATGAACAACAAGAAGATGATATTGTGGAATCAGCAAACGGGATTAAATTTGTTGTAGATAAGGAATCCTCATTTGTTTTTGAAGATTCAAAAATCATGTATACTAAAAGCTTTTTTGGAGAATCCTTTAAAGTTTCGACATCAAATACTTCAAATAGTTCTTGTTGATAAAAAATCAAATTCAAATAAATAACTTATTGTGATAAGTTATTAGCTGGGAGTTTTTTTTAAAAAAAGTAAAACACCTATATTTTATAGGATCTTTTACTTTTTTCAAGGTATTTTTGAATAAATAACAACTCAGTATTCTATTTTTTTCAATTGTAATTTTCTACAATTTTTTGTACTAATTTTTTTATAGCACTAGCTTGTGATACTAATGTCATTACCACTAAAAACACTGAAATTCTTTCCTCATCGCTTTCCTTTAAATCTAAAGCATCAATTATTTTTTGCAATTTAGCTCTATCACAAAATTGTTTTTTTACAAAACCATCAAAGCTTTCCTTTTGCATATCAGAGAAAATTTTATAAGCGTTCTCCCATGAAATAATGTCATCGCTTCTATTATTAATTTCATTAAAAGCTAAGCTAAAAACCTTTTTAATTTCTTCTGATGTAAGTATTGGTCTCATATAACTAAGTAATACTAATTGAGCAAGATGTAATTTTGTATAACCTCTTTTTTTACTATCCTCTGGTTTCGATATAACTTCGCTCTTTATATAATTCTGTACTATATTATTAGTATAATTATCAGCAGGAAATCTATCATTTAAGTAATCTATAACTTGAGATAAAAATAAGTCATACTGAGGTAATTCTTCATAAGGAATTATGCTACTTTCTGATATTTCCTTTGCTAATAAATTTATATTCTCGAGATTAAATTTAACCTTATCCACCATTTATCACCTTCCAAAAATTAATTGCCTAAATAAATAACTGTTTTATAGTCTAAAACATACAAATTTATTTATACCTAAATTGTAAGGTATATATAACCCTATTACAAGTTATTTTCTATATTCTTTTATAATTTGTATTTTTTATACAAAATTAAACTTAATATCTACAAATAACTTCATATCTTTATACAAATAAGGTTCAACAGAATTAAATTGAAATAATATTTAAATTTTTTATGTTATTTTTCATCTAAAATCAATTTTTAATACTTTATTACAATTATTAATAAAGATTTTAAACAATATAATTAAGTTATCCACAATTTTTAACATATAATCAACAGAAGCTGTGGATTATTTAATTGATTTGCAAATGCTCTATTTAAAGGCTCTTACATAATAAAAGTAATTGCGACAAGTTTTTTATCCACATTAAGAAGTATGCCATGTGTATAATCTGTTAATGTTTGTGTGGAGTAAACGCTATCTCTAATTATTTATGTTCTTTAAATTATTATCTTTTTACGCTATTTATTTTTTGTCTTATTCCAATGAATTATTATATTTTTGCTTAGTAGTACAACCCTTCGACATATATTTTTATATAATCATATGTATATCCATAAAATTACTATTTTACTTTTTATATATTTTCGCATTAAAAAACCCAATAGTATATTGTATTTACTGGCTTTACAATATTTATTAGCTTAATCTATTGATTTAAAAGACTTCACGACCATAGTAAAAATATGTATTTTTTTCAAAGATTATATTGACATTTATAATATATGGTAGTATATTAACTTTAGATGGAATTTAATATTAATTTTGTAATATAAACTAATTTAATCTAGTAAAAAATTTGGCTTTAAACGTCAGTTTTATTAATATTTCAATATTAAAATGTCGGAAATTGTTATCCCTAAGGAGGATTTATTATGAAATCAACAGGTGTTGTAAGAAGAGTCGATGAACTTGGAAGAATTGTTATACCAATAGAACTTAGAAGAACTCTAGATATTGCCGAAAAGGATGCCCTAGAAATTTACGTTGATGGTGAGCTAATTATTCTAAAAAAATATCAACCAGCTTGTATTTTCTGTGGTGATGCTAGAGATGTAGTTAACTACAGAGGTAAAAATATATGCAAACCTTGCCTTGAACAACTTAAACAAGAAAATTAACTTCATACTCTCCTAACATAAATAAAAAAGAATCCTATAATCTATAGGATTCTTTTTTATTTATGTTAATTTATCACCTCAGTAGCTATTCATCACCTTCTATATTGTGTAATATAACCATTACTCCTATAATCTATCT
>JBLHPD010000074.1:0-20496 GCA_047624165.1 Clostridium sp.
AAATATTTATGTTTGTAGTAGTTTTTTTACGTTTAGGCTCTAAATTGCAAATAATTTGAAGACTACATTGATGACATTGCTCCCGAGGGTACAAATGCAAAAATATTTGTTGTGTTCAATAAAGCTTTGACCCCGGGGCAGCTTAAATCGCATATTATAAATCAAATAAGTACTGCAGATACTACCCCTTTAAAGTTTACACCTTTGGCAGCAATTGGTTCAAATTTCATTTTATCAAACCCTTGTTATTCTCGCTTTACACCCGTTTATCCATATGGTAATGACAATTATGCTAAACAGGCCAATAGTAGAGGCTTAAAACAAAATCAATATGATAACATGGATAACCAGGCTCACAAAGAGTCTTTTATTAGCAACCTCAATCTTATAAAGAGCAACAAAAGGCTAGTTCAGATAATGTACTATGATGATATGTTCGAAACTATAAATATTGATAATATAATTAAAGATGTTGAAAATAATGGTGTCAAATATGTTGGTATGTATATCTCTGCTGGTAGCAAAGAACTATTAAAACTTAAAGATAATCCAATGATTGACCATATTAGGGTGGAGAATATAGTTGTATGGTAAAAATAATTAATCAAACCATCCTTTATATGATTTGTTATTTTACTGGTCCTTCAAATTTAATAGCAACAAAGTTGAATAAAATTGTTGTTATAGCGCTAGAAAGTTCTGTAACCATTTCTGATAATCCATTTGTGGCACTTCTCGCCCCCTTTTTTAAGCAATTGGAGCAATAAAACGCCAAATAGATTCATAAATTCTTTTCCACAAACCCCGCTTAGAATAAGTTTCAATATCAAAGATTGTACAGTCGTTAATATCATTTAAAAATGTATCACGGCATTTAATTGCAAAATCATTATTATAAATAAATGCATTGACCTCATAATTAAGACTAAAACTTCTCATATCAATATTTGCAGTGCCTACTGATGAAACGTGGTCATCTATAACAAGTGTTTTTGCATGAAGAAAACCTGAGTGCAAATATACCTTTACACCATCCTTTAAGAGTTTTGCCACATTTAATAGTGATACGGCATAAATAGATTTTTTATCAGGTACACCTGGAAGCATAATTCTAACATCAACACCACAAGCTGCAGCAAGCCTTAGTGCATCTAATAGTGTTTTATCTGGAATAAAATATGGTGTCTGAATATATAAATATTTTTTTGCGGTGGTAATCATTTTACCATAGCCATCTTTTATAGTGTCATTTCGCGTGCTAGGGCCACTTGATACTATTTGTACTCCTATATCTCCTTCTTCAATTGGATAATAAAGACTTTTCAAAAACTTTTCATCGAACATCAATGTAGCTTTATTTTTCTTTCTAAAGCTTTGATTTTGCAAAAAGACCAAATCAGTCCAAAATCTTGTTTGAAGTGAAAGTACACAGTTACCAGTCAAGCGTATTGTTGTATCTCTCCAAGGTTTATTTCTCTTTCTTAAACCAAAGTATTCGTCGCCCACATTAATCCCGCCAGTATGAGCAGTTTTTCCATCAACAATAACTATTTTTCTATGCAACCTGTAATTTACATGTAAAAAACTTTTTAACATTGATGGCAAAAACCTGTACACATGCCCACCAGCTTGTTTTAACTCTTTAAAATCACTCATATGAGTACCTAAAGAACCAATAGCATCATATATTAGAGTTACTTCTACTCCCTGACTTGCCTTTTCTATTAACAGAGAAATAAATTCTTTACCAATATTATCTTTTGCTTTAAAAATATAATATAATACTTCAATACTTTTAGTTGAATTTTTAATATCTTCAAAAATACTAGAAAAATTTTGCTCTGCATTTATTAAAAGCTCTACATTATTATTTTGAGTAAAATAACTCATTGCATTTTTTGAGTTCAATATTATTAGATCTCTATATTTTTCAGTTTCCACTTCTTTAAACTCTATTTTATCTGCTGCAATGTCATGAATTTGTTTATCGAGGGCTTTGCTGTGCTTTTCTTCAATTTCATTCATACCATATATTTTTGACATAACACGCATTTTATATTTACTTCCAATAAGGAAATAAAGAATGAACCCAATGTATGGTAGAAAAGAAAATACTAGCAGCCAAGCAAATATAACTCTAGTATCACTTCTTTTTACAAAAATCAGTGTAAAAACATATGCAATATTAAATACATATATAACTATAAGAAAAAAAGTTGATAAACCCATGTTACTCCCCCATTAATACTATTATTTTAGTCGATTGCTCAAAGCTTCTTTAATGATGATTATGATTTAACTAACCACCTTAAATATTATAAAATTTCATCAATATTTACTCAAACTTTTCATCCATCCCTTAATGCATTGTAGTTTAAATAAGACGTAAAAGCACCGTAAAATTAATTTAAATAATACGGGTTAGATCTTAATTACAACTGTGTCTTTACTGCATATGTAATATCATTATATTTTACCACACTTTGTAACATTTTTTCATAAATGGAGACCGTACATTGTTTATATATAAACATCATTAAAACCAATTGTATTCAACACCTTTAATAACATCCTTGAAATCAAATACATGAGACACAATTGATTTTAATGGAATAGACCCATTACTTACAGCATTGATTCCTGCTGAATATAGGTTTCTATAACGATATACCGAATAAATAGTTCCTTCCATTGCATTCAAGCTTGCAATGTCTAATTCAAGAACTGGTTCTGGAGACACCCCTACTAATGTAATCTTTCCACCACGTTTAATCAATTTTGATGTTTGGAGTGTTGTATATCTGTTTCCAGCGCATTCATATACTTGGTCAACACCACCACTTGGAAGTGTTTTTACAAATTCTACAATATCCTCTTTTTTACCATTAAATACCCTCGTGGCTCCAACTTCTTTTGCTTTTTCTAAACGTTTATCTAAAACATCAACTGCTTAGATTTCACTAACACCTCTAGCTTTTAATGACATGATTGTTACAAGACCAATACATCCACATCCTAATACAACTGCTGTTTCTCCAAGTTTTGCATTAGATAATTCACAGGCATGCATACCTACTGCTAAAGGTTCTATTAAAGCACCTCCAATAAATGGAATATCCCTTTCTTCTCATTCCATTTATTGGAGGTGATTAGGCTTTTTTATCAGCTATTACCAAACAACAATCTTTCACTACCGCAATAAATATTCATCCTGGTTCCTCTTGCAAATCCAACCATCGTCATATTAAGTTTCTTCGCCATATCTACTGCAAGATCGGTTGGCCCTGAGTGTGAAACCAGGACAGGTATACCTGCTTTAGCTGTTTTAACTAGGATATCCGATGAAATACGCCCTGTGGTAAAAAGCATTTTAGAATTTCTTTCAATATCATTCAATAGACATTTCCCAATCGTTTTATCAATAGCATTATGCCTTCCTATATCTTCTGATAAAAATTCAATGCCATTATCTCCACAAATGCAGCAACTGTGAGCTCCTCCAGTTTGTTGAAAAAGGTGTGACATGGAATTAAATTCTTTCATTAACTTTAACATCCTTTCTCCGCTAAAAGTGCACTGACTTTTAACAATATTAAGGTTGTTCCCATTTATCATATTGATATCGACAAGACCTCCTCCACATCCTGAAACAAGGGCTCTTTTGGGTAAATCATCTATTTTGATCTCCTTTCCCAAATTGATAAAAGCAATATCTCCTGTGCTGAATTCTATTTCTTTTATATCATCTTTTGATGTAATAATTCCATTTGAAAACAAAAATCCTACGCAGAGTTCCTCTACTTCGTTAGGTGTACACATTAGGGTAGCATAATACTGATTATTTATAAAAATATTCAATGGTTTTTCCTCTATAACCCAATCCTCTATCTCTTCCTTTAGACATGATTTATATCTTATTATATTTATTTTCCTTATAACTTCCATAAATTTTAACCTCTCCGCCATGCTTTAGCACCCCCACCCTTTTACCCTATCTTTAAAAATCCTTATTAAAGCTTCCATAAGAGTTGTTGCACATATTTAAATCTTCAATATTGTTTAAATTTATAAACATATCTAAATCTCTATTAAATTTTTTAGCTTCGTTTTCTTCAATATAAATAGTATTTGTATTATTAAGCAAATCATATATTGAATAATGTTTTTTAGCAACATTTTCTTCAATTTTATCTAAGAGAGATGTAGAATAGAGCCCATTAAAAGGCTCTATTCTATCTCCCCTTTTCGTAATACAAGCACAAACATCAACATTATTATTTACTTTCTCTTTCATAAACCTTATATAGTCTTTATTAATAATAGGCATATCACACGCAATAAGATAAACATACTCACTTGCACTATTTTTAAGACCTGCATGAATCCCACCTAATGGTCCAATCCCTATTATTTCATCACAAACAACCTTATAACTCACATTTTTGTATTGATTTAACCTGTTTGAAACCACAATAATTTCACTAAACTCTTGACGTAATTTATTAATTTGAATATCCATCAATCTTTTTTTATTTATATTAAGAAATTGTTTATCAAAACCCATTCTTGAGCTATTTCCACCAGCAAGTATTATTGCAGTTTTAAATTTTTCCATTATACGCCTCACTCAATAAATTTAATTAAATTTTACTCTCTCTTCATTTTAATATATTTCCATAATACTTATTTTTATTTTCTGATAATCCCTAAAGCACTGGCTCGGCGCTTATTTTTGATACTATCCCTTATAACTTCAGGTTTAACTATGATAAAGGCATCACCCGGGCAGACCTCTACACATGCAGGGCCTCCAGGTCTCCCTACACATAAATCACATTTGTGCGCCACCATAACTTCTTTACTCTGCTTACCTTCTTTGTTAATAACACTCAGGTTCATCTGCACTTGTTCCTCGCCATTTTGGAACTGTGGAACCATATCCATAGCACCGAACGGACAAGCAAGCATACATGTCTTACATCCGATACATAACTCTGGTTTTACAACAATCCTATTATCTTGATGAACAATTGCTGCTACCGGACAAGCATTTGCACAGGGTGCATCATCACATTGTCGGCATTGTATCGGCATTGTAACCCGTTCTGCCCGTATCAGATTGATACGAGGCAAAAACGGAGCATCTATAACTCCGGCAGTAGAAACACTACTATCTAAGTGTGCAACCGCACACGCAATTTCACAAGCCTTACAACCAATACATTTATTAGGATTTGCAACAACGAATGTATTCAATCTGATTACCTCCTTGGTGTGTATTTAGTATGGAGTAAATGGTGTATATTACCTTCTTCCAAAAATTCCTTATAAATTTTTTGGATTTCAGGATTATTATGTGATTTTCTGTGTTCCATTTTTTCATCATGCACATATGTATTACTCGTACGATTAGTATAGGCGATATCTTTCTCATAAGGCATCAATACTTTCGGTTGCCCACCTCCGCTAACACATCCAATTGGGCAGGTCATCACTTCAATGAAATGAAAATCCGATTTTCCAGCTTTAATCGCTTCTAAAACTGGCACAACATTTTTTAGTCCAGCAACCACTGCAACTTTTAGTGTCACATCTCCAGCTTTAATCTCTGCTTTTCTCACACCTTCGCCACCTCTGACGAATTTAAGATTGACATCAGGAAGCTTTTTTTTAGTAAGCAATTCATATCCAGTACGTAGCGCTGCTTCCATAACTCCTCCGGTAACACCAAAAATAGTTCCTGCCCCAGAATAAGTTCCGAGTGGCTTATCAACCTCTTCTTCTGGTAAGTCATTAAAATTAATATCAGCATCCTTAATTAATTGTGCAAGTTCCCGCGTAGTAATAACAACATCTACATCGCGATAGCCGCTATCTTTCATTTCAGGGCGCTCACATTCGAATTTTTTGCAAACACAAGGCATAACCGAAACACTATAAACCTTGGCAGCATCTACACCATCAACCTGTGCACCATATGTCTTAAACATCGTACCCGCCATTTGCATTGGAGACTTACAAGAAGATAGATGAGGAATAAGCTCAGGGCATGCCTGTTCAATAAATTTTACCCAAGCAGGACAACAGGAAGTGAACATAGGCAATACTCCGCCTTCCGTAACCCTTTTAATAAGTTCATGACTTTCCTCCATAATAGTAAGGTCAGCAGCAAAATTCGTGTCATAAATTCTATTAAACCCTAATTTTCTTAGTGCAGCTGCCATTTTACCTGGTGTTAAACTCCCAAGCGGCATGCCAAATTCTTCAGCAATTGCTACTCTAACTGCCGGTGCACACTGCACCATGGTAAAGAAATCCATATTCGCTAAGGCCTCTTTTACTACGGATGCATGGCCTGTATAGTAGGATGCAAATAATGGTTCTTTAACGGACGGGAGCATATTACGTTCTTGCATTTTTTGCTCCCGAGGAGCAATCTCCTCATCAAATGCAGATGCATAAGCGCTGCAAATTTGTATACACTGACCACACAAAACACAACGCTCAGCATTAATTACTTGGGGTTGTCCTTTTTCACCTTCTATAGCATCTACAGGGCAAATACTCGCACATCGCCTACAACCTGTACATAATTCTTTATCAATATTAATATAACCTTCACTCTTAATCGTCATAGCAATCGCCTCCTATCTTATTTAAATAAACTTAATCAAAAAAACTTTTCACAGAATCAAGCAAATTGATAGCTGCTTCTATGTTCCGTTCTCTTTTTATTTGTTTTGGTATAATAAGCTCCAATGCTTTCTCGGGACATACTCTAATACAAGCCGGACCATTAGGTTGGTCCACACATAAATCACATTTATGTGCAAGCATTACTTCCTTTTCTACTAAGCCATGGTCAGTTTCAGACATAAGTACATTCTGAGTAACTATTTGACCGTTTTTATATTTAGGAACAAGATCTATTGCACCAAAAGGACATGCCAACATACACGTTTTACAACCTACACAATCATCGGTATTAACCAAAATTTTATTATCAACCTGATTAATGGCTGCTACTGGGCAAGCATTCGCACAAGGAGCATCTTCACAATGGCGACATTGAATAGGCATAGTCACTTCCGCTGTTTTAACAAGAAAAAGTCGCGGCATAATTGGTGCCTCTACTGTTCCCACTGTCTTTCCAACATTATCAGTATGGACTACAGAACACGCAAGTTCACAAGCTTTACACCCTATACATTTATGAGGATCCGCTACTACAAAAGAGTTAAGTTTTGCATTCAATTTAATAACCTCCTTTTAATTTACTTTTTCTACTTTTACCGAACAAACTTTAAGTTCAGGTGTTTGTGTTATAGGATCAGACGCGCTATTAGTCAAAATATTACCTGGGCTCTCTGTGAAATGGAAAGTAATAAATGTTAGCCCTTTTGGCACTCTTGTTGTTACTTGTGCTTTTGTAATTAATGAACCACGCCGTGTTGTTACACGAATTTCCTCCCCATCTTCAATATTAAGTTTTCTTGCATCCTTAGAGTTAATTTCCAGAGATTCTTCCGGATGTGCTCCATTAAGACCCCAGCAACGTCTCGTCATAGTTCCTGTATGATAGTGAGCAACAACACGCCCGGTAGTAAGCATCAGTGGATATTCTTCATCTGGAAGTTCTGCAGGTTCACGATACTCCACAGCTGAAAACTTACCTAAACCACGAATAAACTTATCAACATGCAAAATAGTTGTACCAGGATGGTTCTCATCGGGACATGGCCACTGAATTCCGCCATCCTCCAACCGTTTATAAGTAATACCAGCATAACTTGGCGTCAAAAATCTCATTTCATCAAACACTTCTTCAGGAGAAGCATAATCCGCAGGAAATCCCATTGCCCTTATAATATCTCGCAATATTTGCCAATCTGGAAGACTATTACCTTTTGGTTCTATAGCCTTGCGAATCCGCTGCACTCTACGCTCAGTGCTACTAAAAGTTCCATCTTTTTCGGCATACGTTACACCAGGGAGAACAACGTCAGCAATTTCAGCTGTTTCAGTCAAGAAAATATCTTGAACAATCAAACAGTCCACATGCTCTAAACAATGTTTGACATGATTTATGTCAGGATCGCTACGCATAGGATTTTCACCAAATACATATAATATTTTTACCTCATCTTTTTCGATTGAATCCAAGACAGATGGAATAGTAAGCCCAACTTTATCGCTTAACTGTGTATTCCATGCTTTCTCAAACTTCATTTTCACAGCAGGATCAGTTACCTTTTGATAACCTGGGTAAACATCGGGTAGAGCCCCCATATCACATGATCCTTGTACATTATTCTGCCCACGCAGAGGGTTAACACCAGTTTTAGCCTTACCCATATTACCAGTAAGCATCGCAAGATTTGCTACAGATATTACATTATCAACACCTGTAGTATGCTGCGTAATACCCATAGTATAGTATAAAGCGGTATTTTCAGCCTTAGCAATAATTCTTGCCCCTTGCCGTATCTTTTCCACTGAGACCTCAGTTATGGCGGCTGTATATTCTGGGGTAAATTTCATCACAACTGACTTGAAATCATCAAAATTTTCGGTTCTTTCAGCAATAAATGCTTCATCGGCCAACCCTTCTGTTAATATAACATGCATCAGCCCATTCAAAAGTGCTACATCCGAGCCCGGTTTAAGTCGCAACCAAACATCAGCATGACGTGCCAAATCAATTTCACGGGGATCAGCCACCACCAATTTTGTACCACGTGCATTGGCTTTCAACATTTTAACACCAATTATAGGATGGCATTCTGTGGTGTTTGTACCAATTGCAAAAATAGCATCTTTAGATCCCATTTCATCAATCTCATCGATTGAGTTTGACATAGCTCCATTACCAAATGATGTGCCTAGACCAGACACGGTAGGAGCATGTCAAAGGCGAGCACAATGATCAACGTTATTAGTACCAATCACTGCGCGCATTAATTTTTGCATAAGATAGTTTTCTTCATTAGTACACCGTGCAGAACTAAAACCTGCAATGCTGTCAGCACCATATTTTTTTATAGTTTTTTTAATCTTAGAGGCAACAAAACTAATTGTTTCTTCCCATGTAACCTCAACTAGCTTACCTTCTTTTCTGATCAAAGGATTAATCAGCCGCTCTTTATGTTGTACGAAATCAAAACCAAAATGTCCTTTAGAACAAAGTTTTCCTTCGTTTACTGCATTTAGATTATTCGGTGTTACACTAACAATTTTTTCATCCTCTATATTCAAGAAAAAAGTACATCCTGTTCCACAATAAGGACATGTAGTTAATATACTGTTCATAATGTTACCTTCCTTTCTTTACGTTAAATTCTGGTACAATTTTATAATCAAATTTTAAAAAAACAAAAAACTAGCCCCATGCGTACAAATACGCAAAGTACTAGTTTATTTAAAAGCGAAGATTTATCTTTCCTTCAAATCAAACCACATATCTATTAATCTTTAGAACAATACTTCTACTTTCACTTTCGAAGTCATAAATTTTCCAAGTATAATCAAAGTTCTTTCCAATAACTTCATAAACTTCATTCATAAACTTCTTTTCAAGGTTGGGTTTCAAGTATTTCCAATAATCTTTTACTGTTTGTCCCGCACCTTCTTCAATGAGTATTGTTGACAAATTGGAAATTATACCTATTACATGAACAGTTATTAACTGTCCTTCGATTTTAACTTTAACATTATCCGGTCCTTTTCCTCTATAATTCTTAATAATCTTTATAGCAAGCTTTCTAATCTTTTCTTGTAATACTAAATCTCCATTAGACAATAATTACACCTCGTTCTAATAATTCAATATAGATTTATAATATCTTTGGGACAAGTGTGTCATGTGCAATTAAATGTCAATAAATTAAGTTCACTATTATAACTATTAATTTACTATCCAAAAACTAAAAGGGCTCAAAATTTTATAAAAACATCTTCTCAACTTATTTTTTATAATTCAAATTTATAAATAACAAAAAAATAGCACAAGGCGTACAAATACGCAAAGTACCGGTTTACTTAAAAGCTAAGATGACTCTTTCTTTCCAATCAAACCACATATTTAATAATCTCTATAGCAAACTTCTAATTTCTTCTTGTGGTTCTAAATCTTCAATAGATAAAACAATAACTCGATTTAAGGATACAATATAAATTATTGCTATTTCAATCTATAAATGACGTAATTCAATTATTATATTACTGCTGTATTGCTAGCTTGTCAAACACTGTTACATTGAAATAGTTCGTTTATAGTCAAATTATGATGATTATTTATGTTTTTCTACATATTCCGCCTTTATAGCAAACACAAATCCGTAGATTTATGTTTGCGAATAACATTCAGAAATCATCTATTTACTTATATGCTGAGTTTTATAAAGCTCAGCATATACACCGTTTGCTTCCATTAAACATTTGTGATTTCCATCTTCAATAATATTTCCACTATCAAATACAAGAATTCTATCTGCATTTCTAACAGTAGATAATCTATGAGCAATAACAAAAGTTGTTCTGCCTATTATTAGACTATCAAAAGTTTCTTGTATTTTAGCTTCAGTAACACTATCAAGGGCAGAAGTTGCTTCATCTAAAATTAGGAACGGTGGATTTTTTAGAAATATACGAGCTATAGAAATACGTTGTTTCTGCCCACCGGAAAGCATTGCACCACGTTCTCCTACAAAAGTATTAAATCCATCAGACATAGCAATAATATCATCATAAATCTCAGCCTGTTTTGCTGCTATTGCAACTTCCTTAGGGGTAGCATCAGGTCTACCGTATCTAATATTTTCGAGAATACTATCAGCAAAAAGGAATATTTCTTGTTCTACAACTCCAATATTTTTATGCAAAGATTCTTGTGTGACATTACGTATATCTACATGGTCAAGCAAAATTTCTCCTTCATCAACATCATAGAACCTGGGAATCAATTTACATAGTGTTGATTTTCCTCCACCTGATTGACCTACGACTGCAATAGTTTCACCAGGATCGACGTGAAGAGAAATATTGTGTAATACTTGAATTCCTTTTTTGTAAGAAAAGCTAATATTTTTAATATCTAATTCGCCTTTTATTCTGCCTAGCTCTATAGCATTAGGATCATCCTTCATTTCAGTTTCAGTACGCATCATATCTACAAAACGTACAAGTCCAGCTCCACCTTTTGCAAATAGCTCCGCAAAGTTTGAAAGTTTTCTAATTGGAGTTATAAAAGTAGCAATATATAAAGTAAAAGTGATTAAATCAATTTGATTCATCTGTCCTTTCATAATTAATATACCACCTACTAAGATAACTGTTGCTGGCAAAACACAAAGGAAAAATTCCATTGTAGCATTGAAATGTCCCATAGTCTTATAAAATTTGGTTTTAGATGTTTTGAAAGCATCATTTGATTCACTAAACTTATCAAATTCTGAATTCTCATTTGCAAATGCTTTTGCTGTTTTCATGCCTGAAAGCCCCGATTCAATATTTACATTTATAGCGGCAGTTTTTTCTTTCACTTCCAGAGAAGCTTTTGACATTTCAGAACGTCTATGCCATACAACTAATAAAAATATAGGCAAGATTAAATCAATAACCAAAGTTAATTTCCATTGAATAGTAAATAAGATACTTAGTGATCCTATTATTGTCAATGTGGATATAAAAACATCTTCAGGACCATGATGAGCAAGCTCAGTTATATCAAATAAATCTGCTGTAAGTCTACTCATTAGTTGACCTGTACGGTTTTTATCAAAGTATCCATAAGATAATTCCTGCATATGCTTAAATAAATCGCTTCTTATATCTGCTTCTACTAATACACCAAAAGAGTGGCCATAGTAGGTTATTATATAGTAGAAAAAAGCTCTTAATGTATAAGCAATTAGCATAATCACCATAATAGTTACAAAAGTTTTATAAGCATTAACAGGTAGTAGCTCATATAGAGAATAACGAGTTATTGCTGGAAATGATAAGTCAATAACTGCAATTAAGAATGCACATGACATATCTAATGTAAATAATTTTTTGTGTGGTTTAAAATATGAGAAGAATATCGAAACTAGAGATCTTTTTTGAAATTCTTTTGTATCCATTTTTGGTATTTTCCTTTCTTTTATGCATCTTGGTTTTTCTTTCAGTATATCATATTTATGTCCTGATCAATCTAAGTTATCATATTTAAAATCTACAAACATCTCATCATTATTAGGCTACTTGTTTGCTTTAGCCTGACCACCCACATGACATGTTAAGAGGATGATAGTAAAAAAAGAGTCCTGGTTGTTACTTATGAAAGCTTTTTTTACATTGAACAGCTCTCTTACCCCTTTTCTATATGACTATCCCATCACAATGGTCTACTTCATGTTGAATAATTTGAGCAATCCATTCTGAGTATTTTCCCCTTCGCTTTTTAAATCCAGAATCAAAATACTCTACTTCTATCTCATTAAATCTATTAGTTTTTCTAACACCTATAAGTGAAAGACAGCCTTCTTCTGTTTCATATTGGCCCGATTTATTCACTATCACAGGATTAATCATAGGAACGTTTATATCTCCCATACTAATAACAATAATTCTTTTTTTGACCCCGATCATATTAGCTGCCATTCCTACACAGGCTTCTTTATTTGCTTTAAGCGTATCAAGCAAATCCTGTATCACCTGAGAATCTGCTTTTGTAGCAAGCTCTGATTTTTGATTAAGAAAGAATATGTCTTTCATAATTGATCTAATCATATGTTATACTCCTTTGATATTTGTCTTTTTTATTTTTGTCCAGTTACAAATCTAATTAATTAGTCGAGGGTTTCACTTGTGGAGGCGAGGGGATACCCTGAAAATATTAACAGCAAACTATGTTCTCAACCCTATAGGATGCCAATTCAAATTAATTTCATACTAACTTTTTGATATTGCAGCTTCTCTTAACTCTAAATCTTGTTTTATTTTAGTAGTTGATATTTCTGGTGTTCTTGGCAAATATATCACTTCACAATATTCCTTTAAAAAATCAAACTTTCCTTTCCAATCATTCCCTATGACAAAAGTATCAATTTTAAATTCTGCAATGTCGCTTATTTTTTGTTCCCAATTTTCCTCTGGTATAACCAAATCCACATAACGAATAGCTTCCAATATTTTTTTTCTTTTTTCAAATGAAAAATAACATTCTTTACCTTTAGTCGCATTAAACTCGTTTGTAGAAAGTGCAACTATTAAATAATCACCTAATTTTTTAGCTTTACTTAATAAGTTAATATGACCATAATGTAACATGTCAAATGTACCATATGTTATAATTTTTTTCATTAATTCTCCTCCTCAAATTTTCTACACTTTTACCCTTTATATGTTTTAATCATATGTTTTAATCATTTATTTTACTGATTTGTTTTGATTGATTCTATTAACTATCTCAATTTTTATTGGATTATCTATGACATATAATATAATAATGTATACTATTAATCCAACAACTCCTTGTATTACTAGCCCGAAAAAGCCACCTATAATAAAATTACCTGAGACATATACAGTTATTCCTGATAATAAACCAGCAAAATAATATGCGTATGTTCCTTTAAATATTTTTTTAATATCCAAGTATTTCTTTACAAAAACTATTCTTAATAGACAGACTATAAATTCTGTTATAATTATAGATATAACTCCACCTAATGCTTGAAATTTAGGTACTAAAATTAAATTTAATATTATATTAATTATTGAAGCAACCACTAATGGAATAATATATTCTTTATTTTTATTAGTAGGTAATGTGTATTGGTTTGCAAAAACACCACCTACTGCAATAAATAAAATTATTGTACTTGATAACATCATGTATAGGATAATAACATTAAATTCACTACCAAAAAACCAAGGAACAAAGTTCTTAGATATTCCCATGATTGCTGACATTAGAAAAATTGAAGATGCCAATGTGAAATTCACTGATTTAACAATATATTCTTCCACCTTCTTAACTTCATTCCTTGCGTACATGCTAGCTATTCTTGGCATCAAAACAACACTAAGTGAAGTTACTATTGCTAGTGCTATTCTAGCAATTCTTTGTGATTGATCATAAAACCCAACTTGCTCAATAGTAGATAGTTTCCCAATTAAAATTTTATCTAAACTAGTATAAATTTGAATTGAAAATTGCGGAATCAAAATTAAAAACGCACCATTTATATGGTGTTTTAGGTTAATATCTTTAATATTAAATTTACCTATATACTCCTTTACAAAAACCCACAATGTTAAGCTTCCTATAAATACTATACTTGAATTTATCAATATATATATGTATATATCACTTGATTTTTTTACAAATGTGAATATTAATATAAGACCAATTATTTTAACAATTATATTTCTAGTTACGGTTTTTTTAAAATCTTCCATAGCAATAAAAAACCATGAAATATCAAACATAGCATTTAATAAAAACGGAATCTGAAATAAAAAAGCAACTTTATAATCAAGCAAGTTAAAATATATAATAAAAACCATATAAATTAATAGACCACACATACTAGTAATTACTTGCAACGACCAAATATCCCAAAATTTCTTAGTGGTTTTTTTTCTGTCATTTCTAGCATATGCAATTTCTCTAATTCCATAAGAGCTTATTCCAAACATTCCTACAATATAAAAGAATTGTGCCACCGAAAAAGTATACCCATATATACCCATCCCTTTTGCACCAAAAATTCTTGATACATACGGTATAGTAATTATAGGTATTATAATAGTAAGAACTTGGTAAAGACTATTATAGATATAATTAGCTACCACCTTATTTTCCATTGTTTTTTTCATTTTTTGCCCATCCTATGCAACATATTTTCAGATTTCACTCTATAACTGTAATTCATCAAATAATCTTTCAGTGTTATTAAAGTCTGAATATTTATTAGTTTTAGTATTAACTCTTTCTCTTATATCCTTATAATCATCTATATTATTATTTATTTGTTCAACGAAGCTATAAAGTTGTGATACCTCTTTAATTATTACACCTGGTATCCATTCATATATATCCTCAAACACAAAACCCCTACTACTATTATATTCACTTAAATCATCCATTACAAATCCAATAGGTTTATTTAGTATCATGAAATCAAAATAAACTGATGAGTAATCTGTAATTAATGCATCAATTTCCTCAAACATTGAATATAGCTGCTCTTCAATATTTATAAAATCATCATTAACAAATATCTTTATATTACTTAATTCACAAAAGTCTTCCTTGTGTAGACTATCCATAGGATGTAACTTAACTATAAGTAAGATATTATTGTCATTAAGATATACATTAAAATCCCTTAGTTCTTTATTAGAAAATAATGGCAATTGACCATCTTTCGATAAACCATCATTTCTTTTATCTCCTACACTGGATTTTCTAAATGTTGGCATCCATAATATTTTTTTATTATATTGTTGTGCGTTTATACCAAATTTATTTAATATATCTCTAAATTTATTCATTCTGTCATTTCTAGGCAATCCTGTAATTAATACTTTATTTTTATCTACGCCGAAAACTTTTGATATAACATCTTGAAACTCTTCTGATGTTGCTATAGTGTATGTAAAATGAGCAACATCTTCTTTAGTTTTATTATCTAAATAACCTATGTTTTTCAATGGCATACCATGCCATAAATTAACTACGATTTGCTTATCCAAACATTCCACTCCATTTAATGCTCCATGTGTATAAAATATATATTTTGAAGTCATATAATTTAGTATCCCTAGCAATGACTTTAGCTTTATTACTTTAATTTTAAATTGTTTTTTAAGTTCATCTATTTCACTAGGAATATATAAATCGTTAACTAACCACACAATTTCATATTGTATCATTTTTTTTGAGATCATATAATCAAACACACTCATACTATTATCTGAAAAATCAGGATGACTTACAAAACACACCTTGTTTTTTTTCTTTTTAAGTATACTATTTATAACCGCTAATAATTTTATTATAAATTTTTTCATAGTAACAACTTCTTTCAATCTAATTTATGAAACTAGTACATTATATTGTTGAATGTCAATCAAAATTGACCCCCATTTTGAAATGTGTAGATTGCAATATAAAATGTCCGACTTTTAAAGAAAACATTAATTTTTATTTCCCACAGTATATACATCATCTCTTTACATAAGAATTATAACACAATTGTAACTTGAATATATCATGTCGAATTTCGAACGATTTGTAAACAAATTGAAAAATAGTTCATATTTATGAAAGCAAATGCTGTGAATATGTCTGCAGCCCTGGGAAAATTGAAACTATTTCACCGAGGCTTTGCTTTTCATTTATAATTTTTCACATAATTAATTTCCCTTATTTTTAAACTGTGCCTAGCAATAAATCAGCAGTATAATTAACCGCTCTTTCAATGCTCTTTAGGTTGTCCTCGTTCGGCGAGAATCTAATCCTTAGTGGGAATTCTATATCAATCATACCAGTAGACTTAATTACATCAGAAGTACTTAGGACTTTAATATTGCTTTGCTTCAAATAATCTTGAACTACCTCTATAGCTTCTCCACTCCAACCATAGGAGCCAAAAGCCGCCCCTATTTTGTTTTCTAGGTTTACTACATGTATTTCTTTTAATATATCTTCCATGTTTCCAATCATATCAGCATACCTTGTGGAGCTACCAAACAAAATAGCATCAGCTTCATTAATAGCTTTCATTACTTCTTCTTTTGCTACCTTATTTACATCTATAGTCTCTGAAACTATGTTTAGCTCTTCAAATTTTTTCTTAATAAACGCAGCAATTTTTTTTGTCCTACCTGTCATAGTGGAGTATAAAATCAATGTTTTTCTATTTATTTCTGTATTTTTACTCATATTATCATAAATATCTATAAAGCTTTGAACATTGTCCCTAATGATATATCCATGTGATGGCGCTATCATCTTTATATCTAGATCCCTAATTTTTTCGATCATAATTTGAACATATCTTCTATGAGGGTGCATTATCAATTTATAATACCCAATATAATCATCATTTATCTCCTCTTTTGCAATATCATTAAAATACTCATAGTTGGCTACGTGGGTACTAAAAATGTCACAAGGGAATAAAATTTTATCCTCTATGCAATAAGTTATCATGGTTTCTGCTGTATGAAGATAAGGTGTTTCTATGAATTTGAGGGTTTTACCTCCTATATCTAGAGTATCGCCGTCACCCACTACCATAAATTCCCTATTATGAAGTTTGTACATTTCCTTAAGCTGATCTACAGCCAAATTTGTGCACACAATTACTGCATTTTTAGCATGCGCAGCCAAACTTCCAAGCGAACCAGAATGATCGGGCTCAGTATGATTAATTATAATGTATTTTATTTTTTCCGGATCTATAATATTTTTTAAATTTTCCACATATTCTCGTCCAAAACTCATATCAACAGTATCTATAACTGTTGGTTTTTCAGTCATTAATAAATAACTATTATAAGTTGTCCCTTTAGTTAATGTTAATCTATGAAAAGGTACCTCTCTATCATCAACCTTACCAACCCAATATATATTATCATTTAGCATAATGTTTTCATCCATAATGTATTCCTCCTAAATTTAATTTGTTTTTTTCTAATGTGTTCTTGCTTTCCTATGACCCCATTCTATAATAATTTTAATTTTAAAAATATGATTCAAATCACAAATTGAAAAAATAAAAAACATATACTTATAATTATTTGACCACAATAAATTAGAAATTAATATATTAGATGCAGAAAATCATCACCAAAGAGAAGAAAAAGTGTTGTTTACTGAGATGGAAAGCAGAGAAATTACTGGACCAACACGAATTATGAGAATGGAGCATGAAGATTTAAAAACTAGGAAAGAATTTTTAAAAGTGGCAGCAGAAGAGGCATCTGAATTAAACTTCAATGAATTCAAAGAAAAAGTAGATGAGTCAGCAAAATATATTATATTTAACATGAGAGATCACATATTTAAAGAAAACTATATTCTATATCCTACAGCAATAGAATCTATACAAGGAAAAGACATCTGGAATGATATGAAAAGAAGATGTGATGAGATAGGTTATTGTGGATTTACACCTAAAACATAATTTAACATTATCAAACTGCATTCTTTCTAGGTCTCATAATTCTATAGCAAAGTCTTCAAAGTATTAAGAACAATCTTCCTGAAACCCAAAAAAGAAAACCCCTGAATTCAATGGTTTTCCATTGTATCAAAAACATAAACTGTATTGGAAAATTCCAATACAGTTTATGTTTTTACTTTATGTATAGTGGATTCGAACCGTACATAACTATATCACTGTCCATTGAAAGAACTAAATTATATAAGTTAAATCCACAAATAAATCATAATATTTTCTATTCTTCTTCTATATTTTCTTCATCTAGCAAGTACAGTTTATTAGCATATTTAGACTCATCTGAAATCTTCAGCTCAGAATTTTTAGCCGCTTGTTTAACCTGGAAACCAGCTATGTTAGGTTTGACAATACACCCAGCTCCAGCCACACATCCACCCGGACACGCCATTCCTTCAAGGAGATAGCCATCATACTTTCCTTTTATGGCATCATTACACATCTCCCTACATTCTCTCAGTCCATTTGCAGCTTTAATCTTCACTTCTCGCCCTGGATGTTCTTTTTTTATCAAATCAGCTACAGCCTTAGCAACTCCGCCTGCAACAGCAAATCCTCTTCCTGAACCAGTTGCTTCATTACTCAAGCTCATATCTGTACCAATTATTTCTACTTCTTTGGCTGTAAGCATTCCATATAATTCCTCATATGTAATTACAAAATCCACTTCACTTTTTACGCTTTTTCTAGAAGCTTCTAATTTTTTCGCGCTGCATGGCCCAACAAAAACAATCTTTGCATCTTTATGTTTTTCTCTCACAAGTCGAGCTGCAAAAACCATTGGAGTCAAAGCCATTGAAATATTTTCGGCATATTCAGGATATAATTTTTTAGTCATAACAGACCATGAAGGGCAGCATGAAGTACCCATAAAGGAAAGTTTTTCAGGTACATCTTCTATAAAATCTTTTGCCTCCTCAATTGTACAAATATCTGCACCAATAGCAACTTCAACAACATCTTTAAATCCAAGTATAATCATCGCTCTTTTAAAATCATTAAATCCAACATTTTTACCAAACTGCCCCACGTATGATGGAGCTACAATTGCAATTACATCTTTCTTTTGATTAATTGCCTGAATTAGTTGAAATATTTGACTTTTATCAGATATTGCTCCAAAAGGACAATTTACCAAGCACATTCCACAGCTAACACATTTATCATAATCTATTGCTGCTCTGCCATATTCATCAGTGTATATTGCATCCACTCCGCATGCCATGGCACATGGGCGGCCATGTTTTATTATTGCTGAATACGGACACACTTTAGCACATAAACCACACTTTATACATTTTTCCTGATCAATAACACTTTTCCCATTAGCTATACTAACTGCGCCTTTAGGACAAACTTCTACACAAGGGTGTGCTAGGCAGCCACGGCACATATTTGTAACTTCATAGCTATTTGTTGGACAAGAATTACAAGCAAATTTTATAATATTTACAAGTGGCGGTTCATAATATTTTGAAGGTTTTGTTGCCCCCTCTAATCCTTCTGTAATTGCTCTTGCTTTATCACTTGGTCTTAAATTTAGTCCCATTGCCAAACGGATTCGCTCACTAACTATTGCTCTTTCAAGAAATGTACTTTCTCTATATTTACCTACATCTCCAGGAATAATCTCATATGGAATATTTTCTATTCCTCTTAAATTGTCTTCAAAGGCCATCTTACTTACGGCCGTAAAAACTTTGTGTCTAATATCAGCAAGTGTTTTATATTCGTATTTCATTATATCTCCTTTTATGCTTTTGCATTTATAAAAACTACATATATATATTATTTTTTAGAATATCATATAGTAATAATTTAGTCAATTTTGTTTATATGTTTATATAACTTATTTAGCGTTATTTATTGTTTTATATTATAACTATAATATATAGTTTTAGAAAATCCGAATTTGATACACTTTTGGAATCGGTAGAAACATCAATGAAATTAATGGCTTGACTATGGTATAGGCTAAAGTGCTGCCTAATTATCACTTATAAATTGAACTATAGATTTCCCTATAATATTTTGCTGTTCATCTCTTGTTATAGTTGCTGCATTGTCCCCCTTTTGGAATCCATACCAACCATTTTGAGAATGATTACCTCCCTGAATAGGAATCCATTTTGTACTTTTCGGCAATAGTTTTTTAGATTCATCAATCTTATCCTTTCCAACAAATCCATCTTTAGTCCCATATATTGATAAAACCTTTACTCCACTTGATGATAGATTATTACTTTTCTCCGGATATGCC
>JBLHPD010000075.1:0-19818 GCA_047624165.1 Clostridium sp.
CAGTCAGGGTTTTTAATTGTTCTGAATTTGAATGCATATCTTGCTCAGTCTTTGGGAAATCATCCTTTATTTTCTTTAAACTGTTTACTTTTGAGTCTATGTTGGTGTTAGTTTCTCCAAGTAGTCTATTAATAGTAGGCATATCGCCTTGCAGTTCCTCTAACATTTTCACTGCATTTTTTGATAACACAGTTGCGTTTTCCATTGCATTATCAATTTTAGGATTGATTTTAGTGTCAAATTCATTAGTTAAATCATTTGTTAACTCTGAAGTTTTATTTGCACCATGTATTGCAGCATTTATATCACTAATTAGAAGTGGATTATCACGTTCTAGAGTATTAATCATGGAATTAACCTCATTTTGCTGGCTTGCCATTTCATTTCTAACATTTGAAAGAGTATTAATTAAAGTATCAATATTATCGCTTTCTAAAAAATTATTCATTGATTTATTTAAACTGGAAACATTATCAATTAGTCTTATTCCATCGCTATATTGGTCCTTTGTAGCAATCAAAGTCTGTTTAATTAATGCATTATTTGATGGTTGTAAGTCTTGAACATCGTTTAAAGAAGATTCAGCAGTATTAGCTATATCATTTATAAGGGAAAGGTCTTTTTTTACAATTGGATATATATTTTTCAGTGAATCTTTTGACTTTTCTACATAGGCACTGCTTGTCTTAGTAAGATCTAAAATATTGTCTACTTGATCAGATATAGCAGGGATATCTCCCTGAACATTATTCAGATATTTTTGCAACAGCACAGATTCTTCATAAACATTATCTAGGGACTTTTTAATTTTAGGCATCTTATCATCTAGGTCAATAACCATATCTATAACAGTTTCTAGTTGAGGTTTATTATTTTCTAGTTCAACTCCAACTTGAGTAAGAAAAGAAAAAATTGTTCCACTAGCTGTTTCAATAAAAGTTTTTGTGATTTCTTCCTGTAGAGAACTTGCACCACTTCCGGTGATTTTTGGAGATATAGCATTGCTCTTTTCATTAACAGTATAAATTAATTTTGCCTTTGTTGGATTATCACTAGTTGCAACAGAAACGAGGTCCTTTGAAAACTCATTAGGAATAGTCAAACTAGCATAGTATTTACCATATTTTACACCCTCTTTAGCCTCGCTCTGACTTACAAAAGTCCAACCAATAGAGTCATTAGTTTCTAAGGTTTTTATCACATCATTTCCAACATTAACTCTAACACTTCTTAATTCTGAACCCTTATCCAGATTAACAACTGCAACTAAAATTCCTTTAGTATTTAAATATGGATCCCACCCAGCTTGAATATTAAACCACGCATAAAGTGCTGGTAATAAAGTTAGTAACAATATCATAGATAGTGTTGCAGGACTTTTTAATATATTTTTCATATCTCTTTTATAAATTTTAAAAACACTTTTCATATTTATTTTATAACGTTTTAAAACATTCTTTATATATGTTTTAAGGCTTATAAAAACATTTTTCATATGTGTTTTATTACGTACCAAAAGATTTTTCACATATATCTTAGAGCTAGTCAAAACACTTTTAATATGTGTCTTATAACTTCTCCAAAAATTCTTCATAAACATTCACAACCTTACGTATGTATTTTTTACAGACTGCGACTATAGAATTCGACCTTAGGCACATTCAAATAAATAACAAGTCAGTACGCTAGTCTATTTTGAGTCATACTTCATTGACAGAACCCGCCGATAGTAAAACTATCAAGGTCACATGTCTGTTTGTCTGACACAAAATATCCGTCGCATCTTTGACTTGTTATTTATTTTCATGCGCCTTATTAAGGTAGTATTAATATATATTATCACCTTTGTACTTAAATGTATATGTTAGAAGTTAAAGAATATGTAACAATTAACATGTAACAAGACTGGAAGTGATACTAATAATCTATGGAGCTAAAAAAAATAGAAGTACCAGCCCTGGATACCTCTATACTTGGTTTATTTTGTATTTTTAGTTTTTATTACCTTATTATAATACTTACTTCCGCAAAGATAAACTAACAGCATAGATAAAAATTTGCTCCTCTCCAGCTAGGCCCTCTTTATCAGTAGAATTTATTCTTAGGATATGTCCCCCTAAGGTTTCTGTATTTAATAATACGTAGCACTGAGCTCTAGAATTGCCTACTTCGACTCCATCCAAAGATACTCTTACATTTGTTGTTTCTATATCCTCATCCACTGCTTCTACTAACATGTATCTAGGGTCACTCTGTGCAAAAGTTAACCCAGATGTTAATCCTGTCACTTTAGTAGTAGGAGCAACATTCACTTGTATTATTTTCTGCCTATAATTTAACGTAACAGTTTGTTCTAAACTTGTAAATTTACCAGTGAAAGTAGTGTCTGCCGAAACAAAAGTATAGCCTTCTATTACATTTTTATAACCTTCACAATCGGTACCTACATTACCTTTTCTTAAAATTAAATATCCTAATTGCAAATTAGTGTCAATATCTACAGACTTAAATATTATACTTCCATCTGTAGACTCTTCCACAGATGCTCCACCACCAGTACTAACAGGTGGCGTTACAACAGATTCTCCATTAAAAGATTTAACTTCTAATTTATCTACTGCACTAGCCGTAACTAACTTTCCAGTAGAGTTATTTATCCATTCACTGCCAGTAGTTTTTATGTATATAACACCTATATTTTCTATAACTGCTTTTGTTATTTCCATTTCATTTTTCTTGTCATTAGCATAGTCTAAGGTATACAGTTTACTTCCTATTATAATAGAAAAATTGGGTACTACATATTTAGCCACTTCAACCGCCATTGCAGAGTTACTTATCATAGCCATTATTACGGATGAAGCTAAAATTTGTTTTAGTTTACCCATTTCATAAAGCCCCCTCATTTCTTATAATATAAAATAGCCCTACATTTATAAGGTACGTATTTTTATATAACTTTGTACTAGATTATGGTTTATTTATATATGATAACATAAATTTAAAATATTAGATGTATTTGTAAAGAAAAACATAAGAAATATTTTAAACGAAAATGTTATATTATGTTACACAATAATATAATAATTTGAAAATAGGAGAGAAGGTTATAACAAAATTCTGAGACTAATTGAACTTATAGTAAAAAAAGGTTTTATAATATTAAAAACAATGATAATATATATAACATAAGGTGATTAGAGCGTTTATAATTGCAAAAAAAGTAATTGAATGAAAGGAAAAAGATATATGAAAAATGTTATAGATATTAAAGAAAGTTCCAATAATAGTATAAGTATTAATGACTCTGAAACAAACGATATTATTTGTTTTACTGTTCCTTCAGAAGAGCTATATAGTATGGATATAGAAAACGTTTGTGCATTTAAGGTTGATAGTGATGGCAAGATAATACTTAATTTAGAAATTAACGAAAATAATATTAAAAAAGTAACTAATTCTATTAAAGAAGTAATTGCAAAAGAAGAATTATTAACTGAAATTTCAGAACTTAGTGATGAAAGTTTGCTCGAAATGTTTGAGCAATTACCAGAAGATTTATCAGAAAATGATATAAGTGAAATTGTAGAATTTGTAAAGGATAAAACGTTAAAGAAAATAGGATGCAGTAGAATATTACCATACAGTGTTAAATTAACAGATAGTGGCGATATAAAAATCACATTGATTATATATAATGGAGATAAATTAATATTAAATTTACCACAAATACCAATGAAATTGACAGATGCAAACAAATCAATAATAATGGCGGAATTAGTTGATATAAATGCATTAGTAAATTGCGGTAGAATAAGAATAGTTGAAACTATAGTAAGTAAAGAAAAGTTGAAAGAAAATTTTATTAATTCGCAACAATGGGATATAACATTTAATATGTAATACTAATGACTTACTGAAATAGAATAAGTACGAATGTCGTTAAAGGCATAAAACAAGGATAGTATAAAAATACTATCCTATTTTGAAGTAATAAGCAATAATATATCTTTACCTGATTTCTGAATTATAACATTTGCTATATGTGTATCTTTTTTAGAAAATATACTAGAGGACTTTTCCGACCCTGTAATAGTCCAACCATCTTGTTTCAAAATGTTTTCATAATCTTGAAATACCTTGGTATCTGCTACGTTTTTTATAGTATATTTTGCGGTAGTAAGTCCTGTTTTTTTGTCTAAAGTAGTGTACTCAGTTGGCTCTATTCCATTGTATGTTGGAAGATATGCTAATTTTTTAGTATATGTTATTTTAATATTAGTTGCAACACTTGTGTCAGGTTTATTCGTTTCAACAGGATCTTTAGCACCACAAGCAACAAAGAATATTGATATACCGAGTATCATAGTTATGTATAAAAATTTTTTCAAAAAAATCACCTCATCAAAATTTTAGTCAAAACTTAAGATAATGTCAAGGTTTTGACATCAATTTGCGAAAATATTTAGCAAAGTGCAACTTTATTGTTGAAATAAGCGTTATATAAGTATAAAACTTGAAGGAACGTTAGTTTAATATAATGTAAGAAGGTGGACAAATTTGTTTTGTCAGACCTTCAAGAATGAATAGATTTAAGTTGTGCGTTTCAATTGTATTAATGAATGGAGGACAATTATGAAGAATGATGTTAAAAATGTTAAAAAAGCTAAACTACAACTATACCTAAATGATGAACATGAAGCTGTATATGCAACTTCAAAAATAGATTTTTATAAAGATGAACTTGAATCACTACCAGATATGAATGAAGGCGATATAAATATAAATACTACATATGTATTTGATTTAGGAGATAAAATGGAAGTGGGAGTTTATTTTAGAAATGGTCTTTCTAAAGCAATTAACTTTGATAAAGTGCCACTTAAAATACTAGATTCTAAAGATGAAGTTGTTGCAAATCAAATATTTGAACTTAGAGATGTGGGGGATATACCTGCGTATTCAGCAGTACCTTGGAAACTCTATTTTAATAAGGAAAATGTATTTACTGATGTGATAGCTATGCAAGATGGATGGCATATAGTTTTCGACACAAACATAAAAGCATATAATTCAACTAAAATAGAATTTGAAAATGTTCCAAATGAATCTAAGTTTAATAAGATACATAAATATTTGGACAAACTACCACCTATTTCTTCAGGAAATATCAGTATATCCTTATATGAAATTCAAAAGAGTAATAAGGGCGATTTATTGATAGCATTAATAATAAGAAATGCAGCAACCAAAAACATAAAGGTAGAAAAAATACCTATTACTATTAAAAATAATGAAAATGATAAAATATTATCTGTAGCTACTTTTAATACTACGGATTTAGAAGTCGGTTCATTAAAGGCGAGATTTTTACAATTATCATTTAAAGCAGATCAACTTTTAGAGTCAGATTTTAATGTAGATAACTTATCTGTATATTTCAATGAATAAATAAATAGGAATTTAAAATGTATGAAAACAGACACACAATGTTTGCTTTCATACATTTTTTTGTTGTATAATTATCATTATTAGTAAAATGTGTTAATTGATGAATATATTTCAAAAAAATGCAACTAATTTCATCAATAATTTTACAAAAAGAAAAATATTATGGAGGAATTCATGATGAAATGGATTTTAAACAAAGGCTTAAAGTTTCAGATAGCATTAGTATTATTTTTGGCTTTAAGTTTACCCGCAGCAATTTTGCTATGGAATGTATTAATGCCATCAAAAATGAGTGATGCGGTTAGGTCAATGCAGGAAGATAAATCAAAAAGTGTCTTAGAATATATAGATGAGACTATTGATAAGGATCAAATTTTAAATTTTACTGATATAGATAATGCCGAGAGTCTTATTTCATCAAGTATGAAGTCTCGTTCAAGGAATGTACGTGATACAAGAATAGGTATATATGTGTCTGCGAGTAAGAAATATTATACCTATGGAAAGCTCGTGGATAGAAGCCCTGATAGGATAAATGAGAAAATAAATTATGATGAGATTGAAAAAGGCATTGAACATAGCTTAAAAAGAGTTATTGAAACAAAAGTTGATGGGGTAGATTATATAGATTTAAATGGAAGAGAAATTCAAAGATATTATCATCCAATAACCTTAAATGAGAAAGTTATTGCTGTAGCCTGGAGTGATGCTTTTCTTCCACCAGAGCTTGATGCTAATAAAAGGATTATATTCTCATTGCTACTTATAGTTCCGTTAGGACTCGTCATAAGCCTACTTTTACTAATAGCTATTATCAAAAACCTAAATAATAATGTAAAGAAAATCAAATTTGGACTTGAAGCTATGTCAAGTGACCTATCAACTCGCATAGAAGACATGGGTGGAGATATAGGAAATGTTGTTTACTCTATAAACAGCATGGCAGAAACACTGCAAAAGAAAGAGAAAATAGAAGAAGACCTGGCTAGAGCGGAGAAGCTGGCTTCCCTAGGACACCTAATATCGGGGGTGGCCCATGAGATAAGAAATCCACTAGGGATTATACGGGGTACTGTTCAACTTATGGAAAGAGATTTTAAAAGTGACGAAAGATTAACTGAGTATATAAGAATAGTTAAAGAACAATCAGATAGAGAGAGCAAGGTAATACAGGAACTGCTTGACTATGCTCGGCCTTCAAAACAGATACTTATGCAAATGGATATAAATGTGCTCATTCGGAGTGTTCTTTCCTTTACTAATAAGTATATTGAGGATAAGCATGTCACTCTTAAAAATGAGTACGAGGAAAAAATACCATGCGTTAATATAGATTGTGACAAGATAAAGCAGGTATTTGTTAACATAATAATAAATGCTTGCGAGGCAATGGATAACGGAGGAACCCTTACCATAAGAACTAGAGGCGACAATGGATTTATAGTTTGCTCATTTTGTGATACTGGAGTAGGAATGGATGAAACTCAAAAGAAGAATATATTCGATCCTTATTATACTACAAAACCAAAGGGTACAGGCCTTGGCCTTTCAATAAGCAATGGAATAATTGAACTACATGGTGGAAATATTGAAGTTCGTAGCAAAAAAGATGAAGGTTCCGAGTTTATTATAAAGTTACCACGCTGCAAAGATGGGGGTGAAAATATTGGGTAGGATTTTAGTAATTGACGATGAAGAATATATAGGATGGATTATACAAAAGGCCTTTGAGAATACAGATAATCAGGTTTATACAGTAATGGACGGAAAGGCAGGGATAATTGAAGTATATAAGCAGAGCTTTGACGTAGTATTCTTAGATTTAAGGCTAAAAGATATGGACGGAATGATCGTCCTTGAAGAATTAAAAAAGATACAGAAAGATATAGCAGTTATAATAATTACTGCCCATGGAAGTATTGATACAGCTATTGAGAGTATTAAAAAAGGAGCTTACGACTATATAACCAAACCTTTTGATTTAGATGAGCTAATGCTTCAAGCAGAAAAGGCTATGGAAGTTTGTAGACTGAAAGGTGAGGTAAGTTATTTAAGATGTGAAGAGGCTAAAAGACTTCGCGATGATGAATTTACAAGTAATAATGAAAAACTCAATTTAATTTATAAGTCTATAAGTCAAATAGCAACGACTAACGCTACGATTCTAATAACAGGGGAAAGTGGAACTGGAAAAGAACTGATGGCAAGAAAAATACACCAACTAAGTGAGCGCTCAAAGGAGCCTTTTATAATATTTAATTGTGGAACTCTAGCAGATAATTTAGCACATGGTGAGGTTTTTGGATTTGAGAAGGGTGCTTCTGGTAGCACTGAAAGAAAACTTGGTAAATTGGAACTTGCCAGTCGTGGCACAATTTTTCTTGATGATGTAGAAGAAATGAGCCCCAATATGCAAGTGAAATTTTTAAAATTGCTGGAAGAAAAGGAAATTCAAAGGATTGGTGGAACGGAGAATTTGAAAATTGATGTGAGAGTTATTGCGGCAACAAATAAAAATCTAACAGAGGCTATTGCCAGTGGCACTTTTAGAGAGGATTTTTACTATAAATTAAATGTTGTGCCTATTGGGATTCCACCTCTTAGGGATAGAAAGGAAGATATAGGTGATCTTTTAGACATATTTATTAAAAAATATGATATGTATGGAAAAATAAAAGGGATTACTCCTGAGGCTTTAAAGCTTCTTAAAAACTATCATTGGCCAGGTAATATACGGGAACTTGAAAATGTTATAGAGAGAATTATTATATTAGCCACTGAGCCATACATTAAAGCAACGGAGCTTCCAATAGACATTTTGGGACAAAGGAAAAAGTCAAAAGAACCTATTATATATTTTCCAGAGGAAGGTATTAATCTTGAAAATGTAGAGCAAGAACTGATTATTAAGGCATTAAATATGAGTGGTTTTAACCAAAGTAAGACAGCGGGGCTACTAGGAATTACAAGATCTGCTCTGATTTACAGGATGCAAAAATATAATATAAATTAATGATATTTTTTAAAGTAGGTAACATTAATCATCACCTCTAAGATGTTCATCATCAAAGAGGATGAACATCTTAGAGGGTAATTGATGCTAAATATGATCTAATGAACATGAATGGAAGGTGAAATGGATTGAAATTAAATTTATCAAAACTTAAAAAATTAAAATTTACTGATTTAAAGTCGAAAATAAAAGAAGGAGTTTCAAAATTAACTGTTAAGAAAGCAATTATTATTGTTGTTGTATGTGTGGCTTTATTTGCAGGCTTCAAAAGTAGTTTTATACAGAATAAATTTTTCGCAAAAGAGACTGTTATAGAACAAAATACCTTTGATGCAAAAAAAGGAAATTTGATGGTGTTAGTATCAGGTTCAGGTCCTATATACTTTACAAACAGTAGTAAGATTTATTCTAAAATCGATGCCACTGTTACAAAGGTTAATTATAAAGAGGGAGATACCGTAAAAGCCGGTGATATAATATATGAACTAGATGATTCTGATGCACAGACTTCATTAAATACAGACTCAAATAGTTTTAAACAAAATCAAATATCCGCGAGTAGCAGTGATGATGCAGTAGGTGATTTATCAATTATCGCGCCATTTACTGGACTTGTTAGTGATATTTTGGTGAAAAAGGGAGATACGATTGCAAAAGGAGGTACAGTTTTTACTATAGCTGATACCACAAAGTTTAAGGTATTATTAACTTATAATTCTTCAGCTGCTGGAAAAATAAAACTTGGACAGACGGCTAAGGTGTATTTAACTTCATTAATGCAGTCTGTAAATGGAAGTGTAACTTATATAAGTAATGGAACTACTTCAACTAGCTCGGGTGGAAAGTTATATACTGTGGAAATTCAAATTAGTAATCCAGGTGCTATTACTGAAGGTATGACTGCAAGTGCAGATATTATGGCGACTGGGGGTTCAATATCAAGTACTGGTACTGCGGAACTCAATTATATAAAAAAACAACTCGTTACCAGCAAAACTGGTGGAACAGTCGAAACAATTACAATTAAACAAAACCAAAAGGTTAACACTTCCGAGGTGCTTATAAAAATGAGCAATGACGAGATAACTAGAGCTAAACAAACCACAGATTTACAATTAGAAAATTCTCAGGCTCAGATGACTTTAAAAACAAAAAAACTTGATGATTATAAAATAATTGCTCCTATTGATGGGGTAATAACAATGATAAGTAATAAAGTTGGTGATACTATTAAACCAGGAGATGAGATATCTGATATTTCAGATCCAACGCAAATGGAGTTTGATATACCGGTGGATGAACTAGATATAGCTAAACTTCAAGTTGGACAGAAGACAAGCATTACTGTAGACGCACTACCTGACACTACAAAAACTCCTGTTAGCGGAGAGGTTTCAAAAATTGCAGTAACAGGTGAATCAGAAAGTGGGGTAACCACTTTTATAGTAACTGTTAAAATTAATGATAACTTAGATAAGCTTAAGGGTGGAATGAATGCAAATGGCGAAGTTGAAGTATCAAATAGAGAGAATGTTTTGTATGTACCAATAGAGGCAATAACTACAGTTAATGAAAAAAGTTTTGTTTACATAAATGGAGCAGGCACTGGTTCTCCAACAGGCGCAGGTGGAAATGCTGCAATGGATGGAAAGACTGGACAGGCAGGAACCGCTACAACTGGTACTAGTAAAGAAAGTAGTAAGAGAAATTCTACAGGGAAAACTGGGAAAATTTCTACTAATAGCATTGCTGGCTCTTTAGGAGGATCAAATAGTGCTACAAATAGTGAAGGACAAAGATATTATGACGGCTCAGTACGAACTGAAGTACAACTTGGTTTAAATACTGATACCTCAATTGAAATTACTAGCGGATTAAAGGAAGGAGATGTGATTGTTTTACCCGATACTAAGGCTGCATCTACTACCAAAAGTGCTTCCGGCGGAAGTATGGGTGGCGGAAGGCCAGGAGGTGGATTTTAATGATTCAAATAACTGATCTGTCCAAGATTTATAGAATGGGAGATAATAAAGTAACTGCATTAAATAGGATAAATTTGCATATAAGTTTACAAGAATTTGTTGCTATAGTTGGGCCTTCGGGCTCGGGTAAATCTACTCTTATGAATATGCTCGGCTGCCTCGATGTTCCAACTTCAGGTAGTTACAAATTGGATGGTCAAGAAATAAGTAGACTGAAGGATGATATGCTAGCGGAAATAAGAAACTTCAAAATTGGATTCATATTTCAAAAGTTTAATTTACTTCCCAAACTTTCAGCCCTGGAAAATGTTGAGCTTCCACTGGTTTACCAAGGGGTTCACACAAAAGAAGCTAAATTAAGAGCAATGGAATCACTAGCCACAGTTGGATTAAAAGAAAGAATGCACCATAGACCTAGTGAACTTTCAGGAGGTCAGCAGCAAAGAGTAGCTATAGCAAGAGCCTTAGTTACAAAACCACCAGTATTACTTGCTGACGAACCTACTGGGGCATTAGACAGTAAAACTGGAATAGAAGTAATGAACATGCTTAAAGAACTTAATTCCAAAGGAAATATAATTATTTTAATAACTCATGATAATGATCTTGCACTTCAGGCAAAGCGTATTGTAAGAATTTCAGATGGCGAAATCACTGAGGATAAGGAGCTGGTATAATGAAATTTATTCAAGCTTATAAGATGGCTATAAAAAGTATAGTTTCTAATAAGGTAAGATCCTTCCTTACAATGCTTGGCGTTATCATTGGTGTAGGGTCTGTAATTATTGCTGTAGGCGTTGCTCAGGGAAGTACCGCGAGTATCACAGATTCACTTTCTGGACTTGGTACAAATTTAGTGAATATAAATATAATGGGTAGAGGTAGTAACAGAAATGTTACTTATGATGAGTTAAAAGAGTTCCAGGGAAAGAATAGTACTATAATTTTTAAAATCGCTCCTCAGGCTTCAGGTAATAATATAGTAAAAGTAGGGAATTTAAGTCGCAGTACCACAGTATTAGGTACAAGTCCTGAGTATGCAGATATTAGTAGCATTACAGTACAAGAGGGTAGATTTTTACTTCAATTGGATCTTGATTATAATCAAAAGATAGCAATTATAGGGACTGCAGTTGTTAATGATGTATTTAAAGGACAAAGTCCAATAGGTAAGACGATGAAAATAACAGGACAGCAGTTTAAGGTTGTTGGAGTTCTTACACAAACTGCAGATGGTGTTGATGCATCTACTGATGATAGAGTTATTATACCTATAAGTGTTGCAACAAGGCTCAATAAATCTGCAATAATAAAAAGCTTTCAAGCTGAGGCAGTAAGTGCTGATACTGTAAACCAAGCCGTTACAATTTTAACTGCATTTTTGACTAAAATTTATAGGAGTGATGACGCATTTAGAGTTACAAATATGGCAGCAATGCTAACCACACTTAATTCAATTACATCAACCCTTACCATAGTTCTTGCAGGTATAGCAAGTATATCACTTGTGGTAGGTGGGATAGGCATAATGAATATTATGCTGGTATCAGTAACAGAGCGAACAAGAGAAATAGGAGTTAGAAAGGCTATTGGTGCAAAAAAAGGAAATATATTAATGCAATTTTTAATTGAATCCTTAGTGGTTACTGGCCTAGGTGGGATTATGGGAGTGATTATTGGCGTTTGTACCATACATTTTGTTATAGGTGGGCTTGGAATCGTGCCGGAAGTATATTCAATTCCATGGATTATGCTATCCTTTGGTATTTCGCTATTAATTGGAGTGGTTTTTGGAATGTATCCAGCCAATAAGGCAGCAAACTTAAATCCAATCGACGCGTTGGCTTACGAATAACAAAAGAAGTATGAGAATTCTCCGGCGTGCCTTGCAAAAAGAGCTTAGAACGTGAAATTCCATTAACGAATTCTAATCTTTTGAAAATATAAAATTCCCTGGCACTCACACTCGGCGTCCTGCCTCGGGTTCGCTAGCTTCCACGTCCTGTGGAAGCTCACGGGAATTTTATATTTGCAAAAGAAGAATTTGTAAATGAAATTTCAATGTTTCTTCGCTTCTTATTGAAAGTCACGACGGAGATAGGTCATAGTAGAATGCATATTAGTAAATCAATAAAATTAAATTATATATTACTACAACTGCAGTTAGCTATCCTGAGGAATTCTAAACAGATTTTATGAAAGATACCTGAAAAGTACAAACTTGTTATACCCTTAGTATTTCTCATGGGCACACAATAATTCTCAATTGTTATGTGCTCAGATATGTACTTTTCTTAATGTCTCATTCATAAAATCAGTTAAGAATTGCTAACGCTTGCTCAATTGCATTTTACGTAATAAACACTTTCTTAACGTGTTAAGAAAGGAAGGTAAGGAAATTTACAATTTTCTAATATATATAAGGATGGTGTAAAGAATGAAATTTAGAAAATATACACTCAGTATTTTTTTAATAATGACATTGATTATGAGTACAATAAGCTCAACTTTTGTTTTTGCTGCGGATACTGTTAATTATACTACAGCAGTTTTAAAAATGAAGCAATTTGGAATTTTAGATAGCACGGCAAGTAAGGTTACGAGTGCTATGACAAGAGGTCAATTCGCTAAAGCTATTGTAATAGCGGACGATTTAGTAGATACGGCCTCAGGAATGAGGGGGGCTACTATATTCCCTGATATTACAGCTAATAGTGAACTTAGTGGGTATGTAGATGTACTTTTGGATAAGGGGTTAATAGGTGGCACGGCAGATGGAAAATTTCATCCTGAAGCTTCAATAACTTATTCGGAAATTTGTACTATTTTTGTAAAGTTATTAGGTTATGCAGACGGTGATTTAAGTGGATATTGGCCATTAAACTATTTGAGTAAGGCTAAAAATTTGAAAATCACTGATGATTTAACCTTTAATAAAGATGATAAAGTAACCATTAGGGTAGCAGCTGTAATGTTTGATAGACTTTTAGGTACGCAGATAAAGAGTGATAATACAGATGTTACTGCTACACAGGTGAATTTTTCGGATTCAATAAATTTATTTACAGATTGTATAGTGCAAGATAATTCAATATCTTATGAAAATTTAGCAGATAACGAAGTGCTAACAGATAAGGGCGTTCTGACCGTTGCAGATAGTAGTGTGTCAATTGAGGTTGGACCAACTTATAGGGTTAAAATAGAGGATGGAGAAATTACAAAAATTTATGGTAAGGTTCGCGAAACAGAAGGCATTACTGTAAATACTATATTGAATAATGTTGTTTACTATGAGGAAAATAGCATCGAGAAAAGCATGACTTTACCATCTGGTATTAGTTATTATTATCATGGTGTACAGCAAGATTATGCTAGCTTAAATAGCCTTTTAACAAGTAATATGTCAATAATATTTGACAATAATGAGAAAGTTTCAAATAGCTATGCTGTTATAACGGATCCTATATACAGCACCCCACAGCTTGCTGCGAATCTTGATCCTGAATTAGATGAACTTTTCGGTGTAACTTTTGATTCTAATACTAAGATTATTAAAAAAGGTAAGGTTATAACAAAAGAAGAAATTAAGGATAGAGATGTACTTTATAGCGTTACCGATATAAATGGTGATAATAAGTATATTCTTGATGTTGAAAATTATATAGAAGGTAATATTACATCTTTAATAGCTGATGGATATAATTCAACTGCTATTAAAGTAGATGAAATTAATTATAATTACAGCGAAGACATGGATGTTAGTAAGCTTTCATCCTATGCGAAAGGTAATTTGATATCTATAATACTAGGATATGATGATAAGGTAGTAGATGTAAGAAGTATAGATTATAAGACAGGAGCAATAGCCGAGTATACAATTCTTGGAAATTATAAGACTTCAGACAATTTAGCAGACAATGAAGTTATTACTGATAAAGGAACTATGACATACAAGGATGGTGTTGGACCACTTGAAATTGGTGCAAAGTACCAATTATATGTTGATGGTACTATAATTACCGAAATTGATAAAAAAGAGAATTCAGTTGAAAATTATGCTGTAACTAGTGTATCGGGATCAACAATAGCTTATAGCGATAACAATAATATAGCTAAAACTATGACACTACCCAAAGCTTCATTATATTACTATCATGGAGTATCTGTAGATTATGATATTGCAGCTAAAGCTGTGAGAGCTTATTCTTCAATTGTTTTAACAAAGAAGAGTGATAATTCAGGTAATGATTATGTAGTTATAATTGATGCTAATTTTGGTGAACCGCTAGTTTATAGACCTGATAATAGTAAACTTATAAATAAGCTTAAGAATACAAAGTATGCTTATATTTATAGAGAGGCCAATATTCAAGAATCTGAGTTAAATGTTTATGATGTGGTTTATTTTGTATCGGATATTTGGGATAAAAACACATTTATTTACGTGTATGATAAGATTGAGATGGGTTCCATTTCAGCGTTTATACCAGATATGATTAACCCAACAGGATTAACAATTAATGACGTAGACTATACCTTTAGTAAGTATTTCAATAGGGCTAGACTTAATAGTTATGATGGTAGTATTGGAAACTTCTTAACCAATATAAAAGTTGATGATTTTGAAACTTTAATATTAGGTATTGATGGTAAGATAGTTGATATTTATTAGGTGACAGGAACTTATAAAACAATATAAAAAGAAAGATTACCCTAACGGGTAATTTTTTTTATAGTAAAATATTTATAAAACTCCTTTACATGTTAAAATTGCAAAAATATAATATGAATGTTACGTATGCTAAAGGATAATTTTTAAATATGATATATATATATTGACAATCGTACCATAATAATGTAAGATTCAATAGTGAACTGTTCGATAATGAACTATCGGGTAAGGAGATGAATATTAATGGAAGAAACTAAATATAGCGGTTCTGAAAAATGGCTAGCACTAGCGGTTGTTGTTATTGGAACATTTATGTCCGTACTTAATACTAGTATAGTAAATATTGCAGTACCGAAAATGATGTCAGTATTTGGTGTATCGTTGGATAGTATAAAATGGGTATTAACGGGCTATACCATTGCATTAGGTACTGTAATTCCACTAACAGCTTATCTTATGGAGAATCTGGGTAATAAGAGAATTTATGTATTCGCATTATCTGTTTTTACGCTTGGATCTTTATTATGTGGCTTTGCTTGGAGTAATACATCAATGATAATATTCAGGGTAATACAAGCTATAGGTGGTGGAATGATAATGCCTGTAGGTATGGCATTAATTTATCAGGTTTTTCCATTGGAGGAACGTGGTATGGCACTCGGCTTTTGGGGAATAGCAGCTATGGCAGCACCAGCTCTTGGGCCAACCCTTGGTGGATATATTATTGAAAAAATGGGTTGGAGATTAATCTTTTCAATTAATGTACCAATAGGAATTGTGGGTATTATTTTATCTATGATTATACTTAATACTACACCAATTAAAAAATTCAAACCTTTTGATTATTTAGGTTGTATATATTGTACTATTGGGATAGTAAGTATCTTGTATATTTTAGGAGTAGGTTCTTCAATTAATTGGAATGAAATAAAATATCCTATATTACTTACAATAGGACTTGTAAATTTATTATTATTTGTTTTAAACGAATTAAAACACCCGTATCCTCTTTTGGATTTAAGAATATTAAAAAACTATAATTTTACTATGAGCACAATTATAATAAGTATTTTGATGATGGCATTAATAGGAATATCTTATGTTATACCATTGTTTCTACAAAATGTTAGAGGTTATACAGCTATGCAAACAGGAATTATTATGTTCCCCGCAGCCATAATTACTGGGCTTACAATGCCTATAAGTGGTTATTTTGGAGATAAAATACCAGCTAAACTTATTGTTATTCCAGGATTACTAGTTTTATTTATATCTTCTTATAAATTAGGGTTTATTAACATGGACGTCACTACTGGTTTTATTAGTTTAATGTTGATTTTTCGTGGAGTAGGTCTGGGATGCAGTATGATGGTAGTGAATAACATTGGAATGAATGCTGTAGAACAAAGTGAAATATCAAATGCATCTTCTCTTCAAAATACAATAAGACAAATTGCAAGCTCATTAAGTATAACTATTATTACCACAATGCTTCAAAGTAAGTCAAATTTTATTTATGCTAGATATACAGAGCAAATAAATATGCTTAATGGAGCAGCTTTAGGTACCATAAGGCAATATCAAGGAATTTATATGAAAATGGGTCAATCAGCAGCAGAGGCTAAAAGCTCTGCGGTATATGCTATAGCTTCTGCATTGTATAAACAGGCATATATTAAAGCTATTCAGTATACTATATTGTCTACTACGATAGCCGTACTTGTAGCTGTTGTACTTGCTTTATTTATGAAAACAAAGCCTATTGTTAAAGATAATAAAGATGTGAATTTGGAGGTAGCTAATGCAACAATCGAATGATAATGGAGAAAGGATTTTTCATGAATTAATAAAGGTTCAAAGAAAATTTAAAGAACTTGTCTCTCCTATTATAAGGGAACAAGGGTTTACAATGACTCAAATATTATTAATGTTAATGCTAATTGATCATTCTGATATTACATTGGATGAATTAAGTAAAAGAGCAGGGATTTCTAAAAGCACTGTATCTGTGGCTATTGAACAGCTTGTGAAAAGGGGAGTAGTAGCAAGGAGAGTACCTGAAAAAAACCGTAGATGTATTAATTTGTCAGTCAATATTAGTGCTTTAGGTATTTTAGATGAACTTAAAAAAGAAAATGGGTTTTTATCAAAAATAAATAAAAACTTAAGTAATAGTGAGGCAGAACAATTAATTATTTGTTTAAAAAAGCTTAGCCTATAGCTTAAATCGACTATTTGATATGTAAAAACACAAAATTAAAGGTAGGTGTACAAAATGAAGGGTAAATTTAAATATTTAATAACATTTGTTTTAGTCTTAGTTATAGTTGTGCTTGGAGCCATAGGATCATATTATTGGTATAATTATACCCATTATATTACAACTGATAATGCTCAACTGGCAAATGATTTTATAAAAGTAACACCGCTTGCTTCTGGAAAACTTTTGGAATTCAATGTAGAAGAAGGAGATTTTGTAGTTAAGGATCAGCTTATTGGAAGGTTAGATTCTGGTTCCGCTAGCGGAGCAGCATCTAATATAAGAGCACCAATTAGTGGCATAATTGTTCAGAAAAATGCACATATTGGGGAATACCAATCAACCGCGCAGGCTCCAACACTTGCTTTAATAATGGATCCAAGTGAGATTTATGTAACTGCTAATATCGATGAAACAGACATGGCTAAAGTAAGGCTAGGTAAGTCAGTGGACATAACTGTAGATCAATTTAAGGACAAGAAATTTATTGGTAAAGTAACATCAGTTGCACAGGCTACAAATAATGCTTTTTCAATTCTTCCAGCCCAAACTGGTGGTACTTTTACAAAAATTGTAGAAAGAGTACAAGTAAAAATTAAGATTGAAAACATTGATACTAAACTATTACCAGGCGCAAATGTCATTATAAAAATACACATAAAGTAGCGGTGTAAATTAAAATATATGAGCTAAATCAATATGAATGGAAGGTGACTAATATTGAAACCAGAATTAAATGAGAAAGTTGAGAAAGTTGATAAAGTTGAGAAAGTTGAGAAAGTTGATAAAGTACCTAAAAAGAAGATTTCTAAAACAGTGGGTATAGCTATAATAGTAACCATTATTGCTGCAGTGATATTGAATAATACAGTAATGAGTAGCAAAGTAACCGCTTCAAAAACTGACATGGATCAGAAAATTGTAACTGTAAAAAGAGGTAATTTAGACATGGTGGTTCAAGGAGCAGGACCTATATATTTTACTAAAAGTAATAAACTTTATTCAAGAGTTAATGCTACAATTAAGAAGGTTAACTTTAAAACAGGGGATAAGGTTAAGGCAGGAGACGTAATATATGAACTTGATGATAAAGATGCTCAAACTGCTTTAAATGTTTCTAAGCAAGGCCTTGAAAAAAACAAGGTATCCGCAGATGCAAGTAATGAAGCCGTTGGTGATTTATCAATTACTGCGCCATTTGCGGGACAAGTAAGCAATATTGCTGTAAGTGTAGGCGATAAGATACAACCTGGAGCGACAGTTCTTACAATTATAGATACTTCAAAACTTAAAGCATTACTTACTTTTAATGCTACCGATGTAGGTCAAATAGTAATTGGTCAAGCGGTTAATGTAAATATAATTTCATTAATGCAACCTGTGAATGGAACTGTAACCTATATAAGTAACCAGCCTTCAGGGACAATCTCCGGTGGGCAGTTATATACTGTAGAAGTAAAATTTAATAATCCTGGTGCTCTTATTGGCGGTATGACTGCTAGTGGAGACGTTAAAACATCTAAGGGTAGCGTTTCTAGTACAAACACTGCTAGTATAAATTATATAAACAAGCAAGCAGTTATTAGTAAGACAGGCGGAACTGTTCAAGCTATTTCTGTTAAAGAAAATCAAAAGGCTAGTTCAGGCAGTCTACTTATTCAAATGGAAAATAATGCGGTTATCAGAGCTCAGAAAGCTGCAAATATAGGGATTGTAACTTCTCAGGAGCAAATAAATTTATCAGGGTCACAGCTTGAATATTTCAAAATAGTTTCCCCAATTAGTGGAGTTCTATCAACTGTGGATTTCCAAGTTGGAGATATTGTAGCAGCTGGAGTACAAGTTTCAGAAGTTCTAGATACAACTCAAATGAAATTTGATGTGCCTGTGGACGAAATTGATATAGCTAAGATAGTACCTGGTCAGAAGGTAAATATTAGGGCCGATTTTATTCCTAATACTTTAATTACTCCTATTAAAGGAGAGGTTGAATCTGTTGCAGTTAAAGGAACAACTGTAAACGGGGTAACCACTTACATGGTAAATATCAAGGCTCTTGGTGGTTTTAATATACTTAAGGGCGGAATGAATGTAAATGCTGAAATGCAAGTAACTAATAAAAAAAATGTATTATTTGTTCCTGTAGCAGCAGTTACAAAGACGGATGGGAAAAATTATGTTTTAGTACAAGGCAGTGAAGCCACGGAGGTTCGCAAACCAGTGGAAATAGGCGACAATAATGTTGACTATGTAGAAATTAAAAGTGGATTAAATGAAGGAGATAAGGTGATTTTAACACAACCTTATAAATGAGAAATTGTATATTACTACAACTGCATCTCACTTTGCTGAGGAATTCTAAACAGATTTTATGAAAAATACTAAAAAGTACAAACTCGCTTACTCTCAAACATGTACTTTTCTTAACGTATCTTTCATA
>JBLHPD010000076.1:0-19724 GCA_047624165.1 Clostridium sp.
TAGATTCTACCCCACCTGCTAAAATAACATCTGCCTGCTCTGCCATTATACTATTTGCAGCAATAGCTATTGTCTGTAATCCAGATGCGCAAAACCTATTTACTGTTTGCCCGGATACTGAATCAGGTAAACCTGCCCTCTGACTAATTACCCTGCCAATGTTTAACCCTTGCTCTGCTTCTGGCATTGCACAACCAATTATAACGTCATCTATTTCACTAGGATCTAACTTAGGTACTTTTGCGAGCACTCCTTTAAGAACCTCAGCACCGAAATCTTCTGGTCTAGTATATCTTAATTCTCCTTTTGGAGCTCTTCCAATTGCAGAACGTCCAAAAGCTACTATAACTGCTTCTCTCATAATTGCACCTCCATTAATTTCTAAGTGGTTTTCCCGCTTTAAGCATATAACCAATTCTTTCCAATGTTTTATCTTCACCGCAAAGACTAAGGAATGCTTCTTTTTCTAATTCAAGGATCTGTTTTTCAGAAACATAAGTATTTCTTGGAACATTTCCACCTGTAATAACAGTTGCAATCTTATTTGCTATATGAGCATCATACTTAGAAATATAATTACCCTTTAGCATTTGTTCAGTGTAAAATGATAACGCTGCCTTACCGGTTGTTCCAACAACCTTAATATTCTCCTTAATAATAGGTCTAAATCCATCTTTATTCATTGATACAACTAAATTTTTAGCTTCATCAATTAAAGCATCGTGATTTAAAACTATTCTATCAGTTTTTTTCAAGTAACCCTTACTTACAGCTTCAAAGCCACTGGTTGACACATCGGCCATGGTAATTTTCTTCCATATATCCAATACAAATGGGAATAAATCCACATCATCTATTTTAGCAGCTTCTGAAGTACCTCTTATAAGAAGTTCTTTTATACCTCCACCGGATGGAACTAAACCTACGCCAACTTCAACTAAACCCATATAAGTTTCAGCACTAGCAGCAACTTTATGTGAATGCATTACCACCTCTGCTCCACCACCTAATGTCATTCCGAAAGGTGCAGCAACAATTGGTTTTGAAAAATATTTGCATTTCATGTTAGTAGTCTGTAGTTTTGTTATTTCCGATTCTAACTTCTTCCAATCTCTGCTCATTGCTAATCCAACAATGAGTGAAAGATTTGCACCTGCACAGAAATTTTTACCTTGATTTCCTATAACAAGACCTTTATAATTTTTATCAACTTCCATTAATGCATTATCAATCATACTTGCAATAAAAGCAGTTAATGAATTTCCTTTAGAATTAAATTCTAAACAAGCTACTCCATCACCTATATCTATTAATGCTGCTTCAGGATTTTTCATTATAATATTATTTTTAGGTGATGATAACAGTATATATGGTGCTCCTTCATATTTATCAGCATCGTTATAGAACTTAGTTTTTCCACTGGATATTCTCTGCTCAACCCACTCAGGTATAACGTCTCCTTCCACCTTCATTTTTTCAACAGATTCCTTAAGACCTATAGCATCCCACATTTCAAAAGGTCCTATATCCCAGTTAAATCCCCATCTACAAGCCTTATCAATTTCTTTGAAATCATCAGCTATTTCTGGGACCTTAGTGGCACTATATAGTAATATATTCTTTAATAAATCCCAGGCAAACTTTCCTTCTTCTTCTTGTGAATAAACGAGAGTTTTTAATTTATCTGATGCTCCCTTTTGCATTAAACATTTGTCAATAATATTGATTTGCACAGAAGGTTTATCCACATACTCTTCCTTTTTAAAATCCCACATTAGAATCTTCTTACTATTTTCAGTTTTAACTGTTTTATAAAATCCTTGTTTAGTCTTATCTCCTAAATAACCTTTTTCTATAAGTGTATCTATATAGCCTGGTAATTCAAACCTCTTCTTTTCAGCTTCATCATCTACATTATTTACTACATTATTTACTACATTTTTAAAAATATCGATACCAACCATATCTGTAGTTCTAAACGTACCAGTCTTAGGTCTGCACATTGCCTTGCCTGTAATCTTATCTACTTTAGCAATGTCATAGCCGTATTCACCCATTAACTTAAGAGTATATGCTGAACCAAATGTTCCCAATCTATTTCCTATAAAGTTTGGAGTGTCCTTAGCCAAAACAACTCCTTTTCCTAATCTTTCTGTACCAAAAACCTTCATGAAATCTAAAACCTCTAGTAATGTATCATCACATGGAATTATTTCTAATAATTTCATGTAACGTGGTGGATTAAAAAAGTGAGTGCCTAAGAAGTGTTGTCTAAAGTCTAATGGTAGTTCTTCTGCACATTTATTAATAGATATTCCCGAGGTATTAGAGCTTACAATAGATCCTGGTTTTCTATTTTCATTTATTTGCTTAAAAAGATTTTTCTTAATCTCCAAATTTTCAACAATTACTTCAATTATCCAATCTGCTTCCTTTATCATATCCATATTATCTTCTAAATTTCCTACTTGAATCATCTGTCCAAAACTCTTATCATAAATAAGGCTTGGTCTTATCTTTTTACTTAGTAGTCTTTCCTTACCCATCATTACAAATCTATTTCTTACTTCAGGGCTTTCTAATGTTAAGCCCTTATCTTTTTCTGTTTCGGTCAAATCCTTAGGCACAATATCTAATAAACAAACAGGTATCCCAGCGCCTGCTATATGAGCTGCAATACTCGCGCCCATAACACCAGCACCAATAACTGCTGCTTTTTTAATATAAAAGCTCATAAATCTATTCCTCCTTATTAGTTAACTTTAATGTAACTTAAACGTTCGTCAATAAGCTAATATACTAATAAATTAATTTTTCGTCTTTTGCCTGTTGTAATAATTCCTCTCTATAATCAGGATGAGCAATCTTTATAAGCTCTCTTACACGTGTTTCGATACTCAGATTATATAAATTTGCCATACCATACTCTGTAACAATGTATTGTACATTGGCTCTAGGAATTGTAACAGCAGTTCCTGGTGGAAGAGAAATAGAAATTGTTGATTTAATACCTTCTTTTGTTTTAACTGTTGACGCTAAGCATATAAATGACTTTCCATTTTTAGATAGTACAGCTCCTTCAACAAAATCCAAAGCTCCACCGGTGCCACTAAACTGATTGAATCCTATGGCCTCTGATCCTACTTGTCCAGTTAAGTCGACCATCAAAGCAGTATTTATTGATATAAAATTATCATTTTTAGCAATTTCTGCTGAGTTGTTTACTTTAAATATTGGTGCAACATGTATTAAAGGATTCTTATCCATAAATTGATAAAGTTCTAAATTCCCCATTCCAAAACTACAAATAATCTTATTCTTGTAATAATTCTTTTTACTGCAATTAATACTGCCTTTTTTAGCAAGGTGTACCATTGAATCTGTTAACATTTCAGAGTGAATGCCCAAATCTTTCTTTTCTTCAAGTCCATATGCTACTGCATTAGCTATACCTCCAAGTCCAATCTGTATAGTTGCTCCATCAGGTATCTGTGGAAGAATATATGATGCTATTTTCTTATCAATTTCTGTAACTTTTGATTGAGGTAATTGAGGAAGTGGATGATCTTTTTCACATATAAAATCAACATCACTCAAATTAACAAAATTACTTTCTCCCATACAAACTGGCAAGCATCTATTCACCTGAACAATAATCACTGCTGCATGTTTTAAAATTATTTCATTAAGTCCTGTCCCTGTAGGTCCAAAATTCATATTGCCATTTTCATCAGGTGGTGTAGTTTCTATCATCGCAACATTTGGTTTCACTATGTTTTCTGCCATCCAGCCTGCTTTTGAAAAATGTACTGATGTAGTATCAACATTTCCAAAACCCTTCATACTTCTTTCAATTGGTCCAAGAAAGAAAGTATGATAATTTATATGGCCCTTAAATCCTAAATTTAAAAACTCATGGGGATACATTAAAAGTGCTGAGAAAATATCTACGTTTTCAAGTTCCTTAACTCTTTTGCATAATGCGGACACAAGATGTATAGGAGCACAATTACTACCACTCAGGTATATCTGATCTCCAGATTTTATCTTTGATACTGCTTCCTTAATTGAAACAACCTTTTCAGCATACATTTTATTATAGTCCATCATAACCCTCCTTATATTTTCCTTATACTTTTTTTATCTTCCTTGAAATTCTGGTTTTCTTTTTTGCATAAAAGCAGTTATACCTTCTTGAAAATCTGTTGTCATAGCAGACTGAATCTGATATTGTGAAACAGCTGTAAGATGTTCATCAAAGTCGTTGAATTCAGTTTTGTTAATTAAGTCTTTCGTTTTTGCATATGATGCACCAGGTCCTTCTGAAAGAGTCTTCGCAAATTTAATTGTTTCTTCCTCTAAAGCTTCAACAGTTACTACCTTGTTTACCAATCCAAGAGCTAATGCTTCATCAGCTAACATCTCTCTACCAGTCATACATAAATCAGTAGCTCTTGCATATCCCACTAATTTAGAAAGGAAATAAATACCTCCCATATCAGGAACAAGACCAACTTGCACGAAAGCTTGAATAAATTTTGAATTATCCGCAACTATACGGAAATCACATGCTAAAGCTAAGTTGAATCCTGCCCCTGCTGCTGCTCCATGAACTGATGCTATAACTGGTTTATCTATATTTCTAATTTTCTTTACCACGTCTGCTGATTCATCCAATGAAGTTCTAAATTTTACGAGTTCTCCCTTTTGTAGCCCTTTTACCATTTCAGCTATATCGCCACCTGAACAGAAAGCTTTTCCTTCACCAGAGATAACAACTACCTTAACATTCCAATCAGAAGCACAAGCATCAAGTGCAGAATTAATTTCAGTGATCATAAGACCATTCATTGCGTTATAATTTTTAGGACCATTTAATACAATATTACCTATCCCCTCAGATATTGAAAGTTTAATTTTTTGGTATTCCATAATAAAATCCTCCTCGTTTCCATTTAACAATAATATTTTGTTTAACCAAAAACTTTTATTATTGTTTAAATCTATATACAGCATTATTCATGCCAATTATTTTGTTATTGTTTAATGGGTTTTATGGGAAATGAAATGTCTTATTAAGATATTTTCCTTGACCTAATTCCATAGTTTGTGCAAATTAATCTCATGTGAATAAATTTGCACATGTGCAAAAAATAACACTTATATAGATTTTAAAAAATCTATATAAGTGTTATTTTTATATGAGTATGCATTATTTGAATGTATACTATAGATTAAATCCAGTTGATAAGCCCATATTTTTTTAATTTATATTGCAATGTTCTCCTTGATATCCCAAGTTCTTTTGCCGAATTTACACGATGTCCATTATTTTTATTCACTATTTCTTTTATTGTTATTATTTCTTGGACTTCTAAAGGTGTTAATTTTTCATCTAATGTAAATGCCTCTTCTTTTTTCTTTAAAATTTTTCTCGTTTGATTACTTATTTTAGATGGCAAGTCCGTATTGTATAGAATATCACTTTCCGATAAAGCAATAGCGCTTTCAATAGTATTTTCTAATTCACGTACATTGCCGGGCCATTCGTAAGACTGCAATAACTCTTTAACTTCTTCAGATATACTTTTTACATTCTTTTTGAATTTCTTATTATATTTATTAACAAAAAAATCTATCAAAGGATTTAAATCATCCTTTCTATATCTTAAAGGAACGCATTCAATACTAATCACATTCAATCTATAGTACAAATCCTCTCTGAATCTCCTTTTTTTAACTTCATATTCAAGATTTGCATTCGTAGCAACTATAATCCTTGCTTCAATGTGAATATTTATAGTACCACCTAATCGTTGTATTTCTCTATCTTGTAAAACGTTTAATAATTTGGATTGAAGATTTAAAGGCAATGTACCTATTTCATCTAAAAAAATAGTACCATTTTTTGCTAATTCAAATTTACCCTTTTGAGTTTCGTATGCACCTGTAAATGAACCTTTTTCGTGTCCAAAAAGTTCACTTTCAATCAAATTTTCAGGAAGTACTGCACAATTTACGTTAATATATGGCATTCTACTACGATTACTCCTGGAATGGATCAGTCTTGCAATAACACCTTTTCCAGTGCCACTCTCACCAGTTATAAGCACCGTTACATCCAAATTTTTTATTTTTTCAACTTTATTTCTTATATATGCATTTTCTTTACTGCAACCTATGAAATTAATATTAGAAACTGGAAAATTCTTATTGCTGAAACCTCCTCTTTCCTTTATTTTAAAAACTTCCTCTATTTTTTCTATTAAATCACTGTTTTCAAAAGGTTTTGTTAAATAATCGTAAGCCCCTATTCTCATGGCCTCAACTGCATTATTAATACTTCCATAAGCTGTCATCATAATTACAACTGTATCAGCATTTGCTTCTTTTATTTTTTTAAGCAATGTTAACCCATCCATTTTAGGAAGTTTACGGTCTATCACTGCTAAATCATATCTTTTTTTAGAAATTTTCTTAACAGCATCCTCTCCATCGCTAGATAAATCAACTTTGCATCCTATTTCTTCCAATTCAACCGATATAATTTTAAGAATTGTTGCTTCATCATCAACTACCAATACATTTTTAGTATTCATAAGTTACATCATCTCCTTGTATTGAAAAACAATTTGAAATTTTGTGCCTAAATCTTCTTTGGAACTAATATGAATTTTTCCTCCACTCTTTTTAATCATTTTTTTCGTAATTGAAAGTCCTAACCCAGTACCATTTTCTTTTGTACTATAATAAGGATCAAAAATTTCATCAACTTTGTCCTGAGCTATGCCCTTCCCATTATCCGAAATTTCCACAATAACTTCTTTTCTATGTTCCAAATAGCTGGTACTTACAGTAATTATTCCTTCAGCTTCAATTGCTTGTACAGCATTTATTAAAATATTAATAAATGCATGTTGTAGTTTAACAACACTGCCTTTAATCCTAGGTAGCTTTTTACTTAAATTCTTTTTTACAACAATGTACTTTTCTTCTTTATAAAAGACAATCATATCTAAACATTTATCCAAAACTTCATTTAAATCTACTAAAGTATTAGTATCATCTTTATTTATACGTGAGTAGGCAAGAAATTTTTCAATAATTTCATTTACACTATCTACTTCGGTAACTATGGACTCAGTAAAATTATATTGCTTTGAGTTTTTATCAATACCTTTTTGTAATATTCTTGCACACCCCCTTATTCCCATTAAAGGGTTCCTTATTTCATGAGCTACCTCTGCGGAAACATCTCCTAAAAAATTATTTAATTTAACATGCTCAAGTTCCTTTTCAGATATTTTGGCTTTTGTTACATTATTCGCTGAAATAACAATCCCATATACATACTTTAGACCATCAATTAAGGGCGATACAGTTGCATTTATAATAATTTTTTTATTAAATTTATTTTTATATATTATATTTTCGTATGAAATTACTATATTATTATGTATTATGTTATCTATGTCCTTTTTTAGTATATTCACCTGATTTTCTGCTATATAATCATAATAATTTTCTCCTATATAATCAAGTTCTTCTACACCAAATTTAGAATATATTTTTTTATTTACTTTTGTGATTTTGCCTTCTAAATCTATACTTATAATCCCTGAATCTGTGCTATCAAATATATTTTGCATGTAGTTTTTTTCTTTTTCAATTTCGTTTTTCAAAAGAACGTTTTCATAACTGCCAGTTGTAATTAAATTTAGCAAATCTAAATCACTTTTATTATATTTTTTATCTAGATTGCAACCTACAAACAGAATTTTAATATGACCCTCTTCCCACATTGGAGACAAAATAAAATTATAATTTGCATGATTTTCATAGATGCTTCTTACTGCACGTGCTTCTAAATCAAATATTTCTTCTTTTATTGTTGTTAATAAATTTATTATATTTGAATTTCCTATATTTTTATAATCAGCAGAATTATTTATAATTATGTTATATCCTGAATTTATTGTTATTAAGCCTATCCAATCTGAATGTAACATTTCTCCTAGCCCCAGATTTGCCAATTTGTTAAACGAATTTTTTAAAGTAGAATAAACATTATAACGATACATTTCTATCACTCCCCATTAAGATATTGCAATATATACTGTATTCTTTATATATACTACTATTTCTCCAAAAAAACTGGTGTAAATTTGTTTTAAAAATACTACCCCTTCATATCCTGTAAGTTTTTTACCTTAACAGCATCTTTTAAAATTTTGCAATATATTATATATATTCCACATAATGCTATATTTCCCTTTCCAATTACAAAATATATAAGGCTTGCATATACGCAAGCCTTATATATTTTTTATATTTAATTCTCTTTTACTTTATAAATAGGCTCTGGAATAAAAATAAAAATTAAAAGGACAAATATTAGACTTGTATTTTTACAAAATTCAATTTAAAATTTACCCGAATAATCGATATTCAGGCCACGTCTCAACTGGTACATTTTACTCTATCATTGTACGGCTGATAATTTCATCCTGTACTTCCTTGCAAAGCTCGACAAAAAAGGCACAGTATCCGGCAACACGTACAATGAGATCCCGATATTCTTCAGGATGACGTTGGGCTTGTAGTAATATTTTGTTATCTACGCAATTGAATTGCATCTGAGCATTACCCATAATTGAGGCAGTGCGTAACAAGGTAATCAATCCCTCCCTACCTTCCTGGGTATTTAAAGAATTACTGTTTATTTTAAAGTTATGAGCCATTCCAAGACTCATTGATTCAACATTAATCTTGGATACAGACTTTATGACTGACGTCGGCCCTTTTTTATCAGCTACATTCGTATTGCTCATAATATCTAATCTCTCTCCTCTCGATTAAATAAATTCATTTTCAATTATAGATTCAGATTATTTATATTTTCTTGACAATGACTAACACACTATGATAACATTATGAAAAGTTCATATTAAATACTAGTGTGTTGCCACCGGGCAGTTCATTTACGGTACTTAACTTTATTCCTTTAGGTCTTTGTAGGAATAAGTGTTAGGTCTTTTTTATGTTTATTTTGAAAGGAGTTATGAAAGTGAGTATCAAAAAAACATTTTTACGTTACGTATGCACAAATATTATAGGTATGATTGGGCTTTCATGCTATATTTTAGCAGACACTTTTTTTATCTCTAAAAAATTTGGGGCAGATGGATTAACATCTCTCAATTTAGCTATTTCTATTTATAGTTTTATTAATGCAACTGGACTTATGATTGGAATAGGTTCCGCTACAAAATATTCTATTTATAAGGCGCAGAATAAACATAACAAAGCAAATACTACTTTTACGAACTCAATTAAAATGGGCGTTTTAGCAGGCATACTTTTTTTACTAATTGGTGTCCTTGGTTCTTCAGTGCTTAGTAACTTACTCGGAGCAAATAAAAACACCTATGATATGACAAATACTTATTTAAAAACCATCTTATGTTTTGCCCCATTTTTTATTCTTAATAATATTTTCATTGCTTTTATTAAAAATGATGGAAATCCTAAGTTGTCAATGGCCGGAATGCTAATTGGAAGTTTTTCAAACATTATTTTAGACTATGTTTTTATTTTCCCCCTTCAGTTGGGAATGTCTGGAGCAGCTTTTGCAACGGGACTAGCACCTATCATTAGTATGTGTATTCTAATGATACACTGTATTAAAAAGAAAAACAATTTTCATTTTCATAAATCAAAATTAGCAATAAAGCAAGTAACTCATATTTGTGGTTTAGGTGGATCATACTTCATCGCAGAGATTGCCTCTGGTATTATTCTTATCGTATTCAATTTACTTATCCTAAGTATTGCTGGAAATATAGGTGTGGCAGCATATGGAATTATAGCTAATTTAGCATTGGTGGCAACTTCTATCTTTGCAGGTATTGCTTATGGAACACAACCTTTACTTAGTAAAAATTTTGGACAAGGTAATAATGAAAACATTCGACATTTATTTAAATACGAAATACTTGTATCACTTGGAATATCAACTATTTTATATGTTCTCATTGTTATTTTTAATTATCAGTTTCTGGAAATATTCAATAGAGATCATATTGAACTTCTTTCAAAAACCGCTTTGAAGGGCCTTATCATTTATTTTACCGGTTTCTTCTTTGCAGGAATTAATATTATTACTTCGGGTGTATTAAGTTCTATAAACCAGCCAAAGCATGCATTCAGCATTTCAATCCTACGTAGTGGTTGTATTATTATTCCATTAGCTTTATTGCTTTCTTATCTATATGGAATGATTGGCATATGGCTGAGTTTTCCGCTTTCAGAATTATTAACATTATTTGTAGCCGTATTTCTTGCAAAGAGACCCTTACAAAGATTATAAACGAAATCCAAATAAAGGGTGTTCGCTACATTCCTTCTAAGACCTAAAGGAACACATTCGAACACCCAATATATTTTAACCGGTGGTAAAATATTTGTTACTATTCATATTCCCTATAATTTTGCACATTTAAGTAATTAATCAGCTTACTTCTATTTTTAACATTCATTTTCCTATAAATGTTGCTCAAATGTTTTTTTACGGTATTCTCAGTAACAAAAGATTGATCTGCTATTTCTTTGTTTGTCTTTCCTTCATAAACTAAATTGATTATATCTTTTTCTCTATCTGTAATATCAAACTCATCCATGAAATTACCTTTCGAATTAGAAACATTATAATCACTAGCTCTATTTATACCAGATATTATGCATGGACAGATTGCAAGTTTCTGAAATAGTATCTTCCGGTGGTTCAGCAATTAATTTATCATTTTCACCATAGATCATACCTGTTTCTATAGCTCTTTTTTCAGCTTCATACATAGGTCCTATGTCAATCTCAAACAGTATAACAATTAGTACTATTATAGCAAACACTTGCTTATTTAAATCTTGTTCTCATTATATAATATAGCACTACTTGAATTTTTCATTGCAAACTCTCCTATAATTTCTCCACTTTTGTCCTCCACACCTATACTATCTACTCTATAATCAAATAATGCTTTAATTCCATCCATAAGAGTAGAATCATCTTTAATACTATGCATATTTTCATCTTTATACATACCCTCATAGTATGCTTTTTTTTCTTTAGAAATTGGTGTAACGGCTGTTTTTATATTTGTTACATTTAAATATGCGGTGAAATTCTTAGCACCAAAAAAATCTTTTACAAATTGATTTTTAGGGTTAAATAACATTTCTTCTCTAGTTCCTTGTTGAACTATTTTTCCACTATCCAAAAGTACTATTCTGCTACCTAGTTTGAAAGCTTCCTCTATATCATGGGTTACAAATACTATAGTCTTCTTTAAAGTTTCTTGAAGCTTAATTATCTCTTCCTGAAGGGTTCTTCTTGTAATTTCGTCTACTGCTCCAAAAGGCTCATCCATAAGTATTATATCTGGATTCGATGCTAGAGCTCTTGCCACTCCTATTCTCTGTTTTTGACCACCGCTTAATTCTCTTGGATATTTTTTTAAATAATCTCCAGTCAGTCCCACTAGCTCTATAAGTTCTTTAGCCCTGTTTTGGGTAACTTCCTTTGATTCTTTTTTAATGTTCAAAACATAAGCTATATTAGCTTCTATGCTCATGTGTGGAAAAAGTCCTATTTGCTGAATTACATAGCCTATGCTTCTTCTAAGTTCAATAATATCCCAATCATTTATTTCTTTGCCTTTTATAAATATTTTCCCCGTGTCTGGCTTAATTAGACCATTTATTAGCTTAAGAATAGTAGTTTTCCCACAACCAGACTTACCAATTAAGGTTATAAATTCTCCCTGATTTATTGTAAAATTTAAGTTCTCTATAATTTTTATCTCATTTGCATAAGACTTTTGTATCTGCTCAAACCTTATAAGTTCCATACATAATAATCCTTTCTCTTACTGACCTTTTTAAAAGCTTCTATGACTTTTTTTCCTCAATTACTTTAATAATCCTTTGCTTTTCAAAAATTCATTTGCTACATCCTTTGGATCTTTCTTTTCTTTTTCGACTTTATAATTCATTTGAATCATTTCATCATTGCTTATTTTTCCTTCAAGTTTATTGAGCACATTTTCAAGTTCAGGATACTTTTTAAGTGTCTCCTCTCTCACTAAAGTTGTTGCATAATAGGAAGGGAAGAAGTTTTTATCATCGTAAAGAACCTTAAGGTCATATTGTTTAAGCATAGCGTCTGTAGAAAAAGCATTTATTACATCTACACTATTTGAATTTATTGCATCGTATTTCAGTCCTATATCAAGTTCTGTTTTACCTTTAAAAGTAAATCCGTAGGTTTTTTCAAGGCCCTTATAACCATCTTCTCTTTCATAAAAATCATATTCTGCTCCAATCTTAAGGCTACTCCCTTTTGATGCTAAATCAGAATAAGTGTTAATATTTAATTTTTCTGCAGCGACTCTTTTCATTGTAATGGCATAGGTATCATTAAACCCATATAACCCAAGCCACTTTATCTTGTATTTGCTCTCGTATTCTTTTTTTACCTCTTCATATAATTTATTAGGATCATTAATTAAATCTTTTTTTAGTACAAAAAGCCAACCAGTTCCTGTATACTCAGGATAAATATCTATTTCTCCCTTTTCCATTGCGGGCTGAATATTTGATGTTCCCCCACCTATACCTAGTTTCTGTTCTACTTTAATATCAGTATTAGCTTCAACAAGCTGTGTTAACATTTCTGCTAATATATACTGCTCAGTCATAGGTTTTGATGCTATAACAACTTTCTTACCTTCATTTCCACATCCAACTAAAGTAAGTGTCATAATAATTCCTAAAGTACCTGCTATTACTTTTTTTAACATTTACATTCCTCCAATCTTTTCTGTTCCAAGAACTCTTTTTCTTATATTTTTTTCAAACAAGCCAATGAAAAAATCCGCAAGGACTGCAAGTAATGCTACAAGTATACTTCCTGCTGCAGTCATTTCTGGATAATTTGTAGTTATTCCTCTCCATATAGCCACTCCTAGCCCACCCGCTCCTATAAATGAAGCTATACCAGTAAGAGCAATAGTCATAACTACCATAGTCCTAAAGCCTGCAATAATTATGGGTAAGGCTAATGGAAGCTGTACTTTAAAAAGAAGTTGCATATCTGTACTTCCCATAGCTACTGCAGATTCAACTATCTGTGAATCCACTTCACAAATTCCCACATAAGTGTTTCTTATAATAGGCAGTACGCCATAAACTGTTAATGCAATTAATGCACTTTTATTCCCTATGCCAGTTATAGCAACCAATAAACCAAACAAAGCAATAGATGGAATAGTATATAGAAAGTTTGATATCCCAAGCACTATTCCTGCCGCCTTCTTATTCCTTGTTATATATATTCCAAGAAGTAGCCCAATTACCGTAATAAAAATAATTGCTATGCCTGAAAGTAACACATGTTGAATAAGTAGTTCACTGAAAAAATCATATCTAGCCTTGTACAGTTTAAATATTTCTAAAATAAATTTCATCTTTTATCTTTAATCCTTTCTTAAATATTCTTTTTTCGCTTCATTATAATAATGTTAATAGCAAGAGTAGCTGTAAATTAACATTCCTTCAATAATATGCTTCCATATGGGAAGATATTATAAAAAATATTTATTTATTATACTCGCCTAGTTGGAGCAATCTAATTCATCATTTCCTTCCTATTTACATTTTAAATTTCTCAATAAAATCAATAATATAAAAAGCTATTTACTAAAGTTTCGTCTTGCACGCTATACGTGTACCCTAATTTATTAAGTTTTTTAATAAGCGAGGTTACTGTTGATGCATCCTTTCCGATTTTCTCTGATAATTCACTCATTCGTAGTGATTCATTTCTTAGAAGCGATACAATTATATCTCCATGGGAGGTAACAATACCAATAATACCATTCTTTTTTAGTTCACTCAAAATCATATCACTTGCCAATGCGTTAACTTTAGCTATGAGATGAATTGTGTTATCCATTTCCATAATGCTCACCTACTTTCTACTTTTTAATAGACATTCCTTCTGAAATGTAGTTAAAATCCTATTGGAGGCTTGATTGCATTATTAGGGCAATTTTCATAGCACCGTCCACACTCTATACAATGCTTTTCGTCAATCTTATAAATATTACCTTCTTCTATTGCATCTTCAGGGAAGCTTTCTTTGCATATTCCACAAGCAATACAGTCTAAATTTATTTCCCAAATACATTTTCCTCACATTCCTCTATAAAATAAAAACAAATACTTTGATATCAAAGTATTTGTTTTTATTTTACTTTGTATCAAAGTATTGTCAAGTGTTTTCCTATTTAGTTTTTCGTTCTTTCATATTGACCGCTTTTCTTCTCTATATCTATTTACGACTTCACTCATTTATTTTTAAAAAACATGTTTCCACATTTGATATCACATTAGTTAAATCTATCTCATGGAATAGACAATGAAATCATCACCTTCGTTGCTGCAATATTAGATGATAGTAATGATTTCATCCTCTTCTAATCTAGATTTTGGTAATTCAGCGTTAAAATCATTATCACTACGATAACCTAATCCAACTATAGCAATTGCTTTATATCCTTTTTCACGTAAACCTAACTCTTCATCTAAAACTTTCGCATCAAAACCTTCCATTGGTACAGCATCAATGCCAAGAGTCGCAACACCTAATAAAAGATTACCAATATTTAAATATACTTGTTTCTCCATCCAATGTTGTAAATCTTTAAAATCATCATTATGTATATTTACAAATTTTGAACGCCCCATATGTTGGTTACCTTTAAATTCTTGCTCAGTAAAACGACCATCAGCCTCCTCTTTTTCTAATACATGAAGTAAATATTCCTCATCCATATCAGTTCTTGAACAAAATACAACAACCTGAGATGCATCTAACACTTTAGCTTCATTAAAGTTAAAAAAGCCTTGAGTGCTTTTACTAATTTGTTTTTTACCTTCATCTGTATTTGCAATTACAAAGTGCCATGGTTGCCCATTAACACTAGATGCACTAAGTCTTAAAAGAGCCTTGATTTTGATAAAATCTTCATCAGAAATTTTCTTTGTAGAATCAAACGCCTTTACAGAATAACGTGTGTTTAAAATTTCAATTAAGTTCATATTCATTTCCTCCTCTTAAAAATTTCTTAACTTTCTAAATTGAGCCCCTAGGTTTTACTTTGTTACCTCTAATAGAGGTGTATAACCTTCCATTGGATGTCTGTATACTTGACCTGTATAGTGCATACTGTTAGTCCACTTTTGTTAATTCATGAAGTTGCCAATTCAAAACGCATTATTTCGTCCACCTCTTTTCTTTGAGTTGGCTCTGGATGTCCCTCTTCATAACCATAAACGATTAGTGCAGCTACAGTTTCTTCTTCTGGCAACCCTACAATTTTAGAAATCGATTCATCATTAATGACTCCCCTGATAACTGTACCAACACCTTTTGCATATGCTGCTAAACAAAATGTTTGACTTGCAATACCAGCATCAAATACGCTTGTTTCCATATACATCTATTTTCCTTTCTTTGAGTCCTATTTTAAGCCTTTTAAAGGTTTGCTAACATTTCACCTATATACAAGCCTTAGATTCCATGTTTAACTGGCTCAGATATTAATAACTCTAAATTACCTTTGATTACATACTCACCTAAAGTAGCTGGAATAAGAAAACTATCGCCCTTTTTAATTTCTTCATTATAATTTGATCCTTCAATACTTCCAACTCCATCAACACAAGTAATTATAGAAAAATATTCTTCTTTACTATGTGTTTTAAATATAGAATTGACTATACATTTATCTATAGTAAAGTTCTCATTTTTACATAAATTAGTATATTTATATCCTGAGTGAACTTTATAATCTTCAACTAATCTCTCTGCTCTTAAATTAAAATCAATTACATCTAGTGATTTTTCTACATGAATTTCTCGATCCCTACCATAATCATACACTCTATAAGTAATATCACTATTTTGTTGTATTTCCTCAATAACTAGTCCTTCGCATATAGCATGCACGAGTCCACTATTTATTAAGAAAGAATCACCTTTTTTAACCTTTATTATATTTAAACATTCTTCAATATTTCCTTCGTTAATTGCTTTTACAAATTGTTCCCTTGTACAACCATTTGTACCAACTATTAATTCAGACCCTTCTTTCGCATCTACTACATACCAAGCTTCTGTTTTTCCATTAGTATTTTCTACTCTTTTTGCATAATCATCATTTGGATGAACTTGAACAGATAACTTTTCATTAGAGTTTATTAATTTAACAAGTAAAGGGAATTCATTATCAATTAATATATCTCCAAATATACTCTTCTTATATTTATTAATAAGCTCATTAAAAGTCATACCTTTAAACTTTCCATTAGCCACTATACCTGTACCATTTGGATGACACGCAATATCCCAGCTTTCTCCAATTTTTCCACTTGGAAGATTTTCTCTAAAGCCTTCTAAATTACGGCCTCCCCAAACTTTCTCATAATATAAATTCTCAAACTTTATTGGATACACTATTTTATCCCTCCGTTTTTCATAACATATTAATATGTTAATATGTTAATAATAACTCTACTTTATAATCTTTGTATATATTTTTTACTATTATTTTAATAATCATTATTTTAAAAAGCTATGAATTTAGAAATCTCCTACATTCATAGCTTAATATTTTACTTTAAATACAATACCTTTATCAATCTAGCAATATTTTCAGATGTTTTTTTAATGCTATTATATCCATCTTTCAGCGCTTCCTCTAAGTTTTTAGGCTTATCTACTATACCAAAAACTGAGGTTACTCCCATTGAGTATAATTCTTCTATATCATCTCCAACCTTGCCAGCTAGAACTATGGTTGGTATATTATACTTTTCAGCAATGTGTGCAACTCCAGCTATAGTTTTTCCATACTTTGTTTGACCATCTATACTTCCCTCACCAGTTATAATAAAATCTGCATCTTTAATTCTATCCTCAAATTTAGTATGCTTAATAACTAAATCTACCCCCCTTATTAAACTTCCGTTTAATAAGAGAAAAGCTCCACCTAATCCCCCTGCAGCACCGGTCTTTGGGATATTAGAAATATCAATATCAAAGGTTTCTTCTAATGCCTTGGCAAAATTAATCATTCCAAGTTCAAGTTCATCTGCGATCTCACCTTTGGCACCTTTTTGAGGTCCAAAGATTTTTGTTGCTCCATCTTCCCCTACAAAGGGATTTTGGACATCACAAGCTACTTCTATACTTATTTTTTTTAGTCTAGTGTCCATCTTAGAAATATCTAATTTATGAATTTTAATTAACTCTTTTCCACCAAGCCCTAATTCAGTACCATCTACACCTAGAGCTATCACACCTAATGCTTGCAACATCCCTAGACCTCCATCGTTTGTAGACGATCCTCCAAGACCAATTATTAGATGATCAACGCCTTTATCCAAAGCATCAAGAATCATTTCTCCAACCCCAAAGGTTGTTGTATTCATTGGATTTCTTTTAGATTGTTCTACTAAATGTAACCCACAAGCTTCCGCCACTTCAATTACAGCCTTTTTTTCTTTTATCAACCATCCATATCTAGCCTCTATCTTTTCACCTAAAGGACCTTTAACTATTACTTTTCTAAATTCACCTTTTTGAGCATTTACTATTACCTTCGAGGTCCCTTCGCCACCATCTGCCATAGGAATTATATCAAATTCTGCATCTTTAAAGATACTCTTAATGCCACTTTTCATAGCCTGGGAAGCTTCAAACCCACTTACACTTTCCTTAAAAGAATCAGGTGCAATCACAAATTTAAGTTTTTTCAAAATACCACCTCTTTTTAAGTCGTTTATAAATCAATTGTAAAGTTATTTTTTTAAAGTTGTATTCATAAAGGGGTAGGTGTAACACCCCCCCCCATTTTTGATGAAAACTTATGTTATTTTAATGATTTTAAACTAAAAATATAATCATCCACCAGGTTTCGCATTTTTGTAACTCTTCCTCCATAAACAATATGAACTGTATTTGGATTTGGAATAATTATTCCGTTTGAATTTGTCTTTTTTATTAAATCCTTGTTCACTTTAGAACCATCTTTTACTTCAACACGTAAACGTGAAATACAATTATCTACATCAGCAATATTATCAAAACCACCTAATCCTTCAACAATATTACGTGCTGCAATTTTATCATCACTGTCTAACACTTGTCCTGTTCCAGTTTCTTCCTCAGCATCCTCAAAGTCAGATTCACTTTTTCCAAGTGTCATTACATTGAACTTAGAAATAATAAAGCTAAATGAGAAGTAATACATTGCAAAGAAAATCGGACCTAAAAACAAGTAAATAACCCATTTGGTTTGTGGTCCTTGTAAAACTCCGAAAACAAACCAGTCAATAATTCCGCCTTGGATATTTCCAATAGCAGCATGAAACATTGCAGGTACTAAAAATGAAAGACCTGCGAAAACAGCATTCATAACCCATAATATAGGGGAAATAAATATGAATGTAAATTCAATTGGTTCTGTAATTCCTGTTAATATAACCGCAGTTAAACCAGCTAAAAAGAATTTAAGTACTTTGTCTCGTTTCTCTGGAAGAGCTTTGCGGTAAATAGCATATACTACAGCTGGCATTCCAAATACCATGTGCAGAATTTTACCTTGTGCTAAATACTGTGTTGCATATGTTGAAAACTGTAAATGGTTATCAAGTTGATAAAGATAAATCTGCATTGCACCAACCAAGTTATTTCCATTGATAGTTTCTACTCCACCTAATGCTGTAAAACGAAAGGTTTGGTTTAATATGTGATGTAATCCTGTAGGGTTGATGATCTTTTCTATAAACCCATAGAGAAAAACTCCAAATAATCCTGCTTCACTGATAAGTTTTCCTGCAGAAATAATTGCTGTATTAATAACTGGCCAAACAAATGTTAATAACATACCCAAAACAACCATAATAAGTGCTGAGATAATTGGAACAAATCTTTTACCACTGTAAAATGATAATGCTGGATGTAATTCTGTTTTTCTGAATTTATTATGGATTAGCACTCCCATAAGACCAGCTATAATACCACCAATAACATTCATGTTATACACAAATATTCCTAGCGTATTTGTAAATAATGAATTCTTCAAGATTGCATCCACTTGACTCATTGCTTTATTTTCCATTAAAAATTTAACAGCTGTGAAAACAAGTGAAACATTCTCATTTTTAGGCTGCTCTCTCTTTAAGATTACTTGGCACAATATAATTCACTTGATATTTAAGTGCTTCTAAATTACTTCCTTTAATGGTAGAAATACTTGTAATCTTAGCGTTTTGATGATTTATAAGCAAATCTTTACGTGGCGGAGAATAATCATAACTATCTCCAGCATCCCCACTATTTTCAATAGAAATCACATTTTGTATAACTTGCCCAGTAGATTTATCTTTTAATGATATTGTATTATCCTGAACTAGAAGTTGATAAAATTCATTCTCAATGGATTCATCATCACTTATATTTATTTTTTGATTTCCTTCAAGTTCTTTATAAGTTAAATAACCGTTACTACTCAGGCATTCCCTATAGGGAATGCCTGTGATAATATAAAACTATGGTCGTAGACCCCATATCTAAAAATAGGTATTACAAATTAAAGGGA
>JBLHPD010000077.1:0-19538 GCA_047624165.1 Clostridium sp.
ATAGGAACCATATATATATAAAATAAATATGGTATACAGGAAGCATTAGCACCAAGGATTATAAGTGGAGCAAGTAAAGAAATATTCCAAGGAATCAAAGGGGAAATCATTATTGCTGTATTTTCTAAATCGGTGGCTAAGAAGAAGTTATCTAGTTCATTTTTCTCATAGGCTTTTTTATTTAGCATATGGGTTAACATGACTGCAAAGACTTGGCTGCAGCCCATAGCAGAAGTAAATATACTTGTAATGAATACATTTCTAAAAACCTCATACCTAGAATTTGCCTTCAAAGTTATAACTTCAACACTATTTAATAGTTTGCTGCCTTCTATTACCCCAGCAAGCGCGGAAGCTACAAAAATGACAAGGGAGGTTTTGAGCATTGAAATAATTCCTCCCCCTTTAATTATGCTATAAAGGGGGCTTGATTTATCCGTGCTGTATCCTAAAATCATAAATTTTATACAATTTACTAGAGTTTCGTGTTGTATAAAGATACTCAATAAAAAAGCTATTATTATACTAACAAGCATAGCTATTTTGACATTTACTTTTAATGCTGAAAAAATAAATATTACCAAAGCGGGGATCAGAACTATTATATTTACATTGAAAATCTTCATTATTTCATTATTTATCCCATTTGCAGAGCTATGCAAAGGAAATATTCGCGACACTATAGTGTAGAAAATAATTGAAATACCAAAAGGAACTAAGCAGGTATTAAACATATTTTTTATATTTTTATAAATGTTTGTATTAGTAAGATGTGCAACGAGGATTGCACTAGAAGACATAGGAGAACACCTATCACCAAAATATGCCCCAGCAATAATTGCACCAGCTGTAGCAGCAAGGTTTACACCACCACCTTTTGCAACGACCATAAGGGCTATGCCTACAGTGCCAGATGTACCGAATGCAGTGCCTATTAAAAAAGATACAAAGCAACAGGTGAGGAAGGCAGATAAAATAAAGACATTGGGTTTTATTAGCTTTATACAATAATATACTATTGCAGGTACAGTACCAGAGGCCATCCATATAGAAGTAATAGCTCCAATAAGAATAAAAATTTTAATAATCAGGACAGATTTTTTGCCACCTTCAAAAGCCATACTTAGTACGAGTTTTAAAGCAATGCCTTTTTTATATGCAACGATAATGAAGATGGATAGCGCTGCTATTAATGGATACGCAAGAAATATGCCTTTATAAACACTTAAAACTAAAAGTAGAAATGTAATAATAAAAGCTATAATTAAATCCAAAATCATCACCCACTTTATAAAAATTGAAGTTGATACAACATTTTAATACTTTATAAAATAGCTATATTTAGTTTTCTTTGTTAGAAGTAGCATATCTGGTCAAAGCGATCAGCATAGTTCCCTCAACCATATCATTTAATTTACCAACAATTGTATTTGGCGATTCTTTCATGCTGTTTTTTATCCATTGTACTGTAATACCTACAAAGGCATGGGTGTAAAAATCTGCAATAAAATTTTTATCTAGGGCTGAAACCTTTATGCCTAAGGAAACATCATTTACCACTCCAATAATAAGATCATAGGTTTTTTGAAAAAAATATCCATCAAATGCATTTTGGCCTGGGGTATTAAGAGCATTAATATAAAATAATTTATTTTTCATAAAATATACTAAAGTTTTATACATGCCATCAGTCCAGTGTGCATAGTTTTTGCAATCATCTAAATTTTCTATAGCCTCAGTATAGTAAATCCAGTTCACAAGATCAAATTTATCCTTGAAATGATAATAAAAGGTTTGTCTGTTAATGCCACAGTCATCCACAATTTCATGAATTGATAACTTAGCTAATGGAATTGTCTCCATTAGTTTTTTAATTGATATGGCAAGAGCTTTTTTTGTTATCCGAGATTCAGACATTATTTTCACCTGCCAATTGTAAGTATTAGTAAAAATCAATAATACCCATAAATATCTTAATAACATCAACTTTTACTAATATTATTATAACAAAATGAACACGAGCATTCAACAAAAATACAAATACAACTTTGCTCAAAGCATTTATAGTTAATCGTTATCTTGTGAAAGAATTCCTAATATATGTTATAATATTGTTTATTAATATATATACGATAAACATAGGGGGTTTCAAATATGAAAAGGATATTGTTTTTATTGCAATATATAACAAAGCCAAGGACGGTAGGGGCAATAATGCCAAGTTCAAAACATCTTGCTGAAAAAATGATAGATGACATAGATTTTAGAAGTGCAAAGTACATAGTAGAATATGGACCAGGTACAGGTGTATTTACTGAAAAACTTATTAATGAAAGAAACAAAGAAACTGTCATTTTACTTATAGAATTTAATTTTGAATTTTATACTTCACTCATGGAAAGATATAAGGATGAAGGTAATTTATATGTCATTCATGGTTCTGCTGAAAACGTGGATACGTATTTGGAAGACTGCAATATGCCATACGTTGACTATGTTGTATCGGGGCTTCCATTTGCAAGCTTACCTAAAGATATGTCAGCGACTATATTAACAAAAACAAAATTTATTCTTAAAAAAGGTGGAAAGTTTATAACTTTTCAGTATACACTGTTTATGAAACAATATATTAACAAGTATTTTGAGGTAATAAATGTAAATAAGGAGTATAGGAATATACCCCCAGCGTATATACTAAAATGTAGTAATAAATAATAAGAATAATAAAAGGGACGCCTCTTTAAATGATTAAAAAATTATTTAAAGAAGCGTCCCTTATGTTTGCTGAAAAATTAACTAGAATCAAATAAGAATATAAATAAATGTTAACAATTTTGCTCATTTATAGGAACATATAATTTTATAGAATATATTGACATTATTCTCTACAAGGCGTAGTATAAAAGCATTCTACACCTTGTAGAGAATGGAGTGGTATTATGGAGAATAAAAATTTAAAAATCTCAGTAGCTGAAATGGAGATTATGAAATTAGTGTGGGCTAGCAGTGAGGAAATAACCACTAACGATATACTGAATTTCCTGCCAAAGGATAATTCGTGGAAGTTAACTACAGTATTAACCCTTGCTAGTAGGCTTGTGAAAAAAGGGATATTAAAAATTGAGAAGAGAGGTAAGAATAACTATTATACTGAGGTTATGTCAGAGGAAGGGTATAAAGAAGTTCAATCAAGGTTATTTTTAGAGGAGATGCATAATGGCTCTATTAAGAGCTTTATAGCAACTTTGTATAATGGGGAAAAAATAAATAAAAAGGACCTAGAAGAATTAAAAAAATGGTTTTTGGAGGACAATTAAGAAATGCTAACTGATTTGTTTTATAAGATTTTAATATTATCGTTGTCATGAACTATAATTTTCTTTATGTTAACTATTTTAAAACCAGTAACTAAAAAGGCGTTTTCACCCTGTTGGAATTATTATTTAATTATTATAGCAGTAATAACTTTTATAATTCCTTATGGTGCCTTAATACCAAAAGGGGAGAATTCTTTAATTGATATACCAACATTTATAAAAGAAAAAGGCTCTATTGGTATTAATAAAAGCACTGAAGTAATTAAATCAAATTACACAAATACTAATGATAAATCTGAAAAAACACTTCAAATAAACGAGGTAAAAGATCTGGATATAGATAAAGCATCAAGCGTTAAGGAAAAAACAATAAAAGATTTTAGTTATATTAAAGAAAATTTGTGGGTTATATGGATTTTAGGAGTGATGATTTTTAGCTGTAGTAAATTAGTAGGAGTTATTCTTTTTAAGAGGAAATTGAAGGGCAGTAGTAAAAATATTGAAAATCAAGAGATAAATGAGCTATTTTATGAGTGTTGCCATAAGCTCAGCATTAATAAAAAAATTGCTCTAAAGGTTTGTGAGGATATTGGTACTCCAATGGCTACAGGATTATTCATTCATGTAGTAACAATTCCCACTGAAGAATTCGACTCAAACATATTAAAGATGATATTTTATCATGAACTAATGCACCATAAACATAAGGATTTATGCATTAAAGGAATGTCATTTGTAGCTTTAGTTTTACATTGGTTTAATCCTTTGATTTATATGGTACACAAGGAACTAAATAAAAAGTGTGAGCTAAGTTGCGACTTTCAAGTTATAAGGGATATGAATAGTGATGAAAAAAAAAGTTATGGTCTTGCTATTTTAAATGTTATAGATAGCTCATTAAATAGAAGAATGACATTATCAACTGCTATGGCATCAAGTAGCAAAAATCAATTAAAGGAGAGATTGGATATGATTAAAAAGGGTCAAAATCCTAAAAAATTAGTAAATTTAGTAGCATTAGGAGTAGCGGTAGTTGTAACTGTTACAGGAGCGTTTGTAGGTAGTGCGCTAGGTAAAACAAATGAAAATAAAAATTCTAATGATTTTGCAGTAATGGTTAAGGATAATAGCTTATGGACAGTAGATTTAACACAATCAAATAAGGAAGTAATAGTGGATAAAGGAGGAATATTTAAAAATCCTAGTATTTCACCAGATGGAGTAAATGTGGCTTATACAAAAGATGCAAGTCTATATATAGCTGAAATTGACTTAATGCAAGGACAAAAGAAAGCTATAAAAGTTGCTGATAACATAATAAGTTATGTATGGGGAAAGAATACTGATTTGGTATACGGAGCAGAAAAGGGTGGACTAAGTGGTTTTAATTTAACAACTAAAAAATCTTCTGTTTATATTAAAAGTGAAGAACGTTATGAAGAGATGGTAAGTGATAAAAATGGAAATATATATGCAGGAGTATACAGACATTATACAAAGGATGGTAGCGAGAATATTGAGGCAAAAGGGCTTATAAAATATGATATGGCTTTAGGAGTGGAAAAATTAATAATACAATCTAAACCTTGGAGTGATAGTAATCCATCTGGGAGTTTAATACCTAAAGTTGCTGGAATTTCAAAGGATGGGGATTATGTTTATATATGGCGTAAAGCTCAGTCAGGATCATTAAATGCTGATGGTGTTCCATTTGGAGTATACGCGGTGAAAAATAATAGGTTTACACTTTGTGACGATAAACAGGTATATGCTTTAGCATACAAAGATAATTTAGCCATAAATCCTGTGGATGGTAAGATGCCTGTACTTAATAATGGTGGAGCAAGAGATATGAATGTTAATAAAACCATAGGAATAGTAGATGTAATAAGAGGAAAATTTAATCCTATTTTACCAGAGGGCATGAGATCTACTACTAATGACCAATACAACATGATTGCTAAGGGTATGGTTACAATGACACCATCTTTCTCACCAGATGGAAAGACTGTTATATATTCAGCATCTAATGCCAATAATGATGCTCAGCAGTGGTTAAAAGCACCACATAATATTTATACTGTAGATGTGAAAACTAAAGAGGTCGAAAAAATAACTAAAGGAAATAACTTTGATTTTGAACCTAAGTATATTTCAAAAGGAACGGCTATTATATTTGCTAGAAAAACTGGTGAAAATATGATTTCTTTATTTGAATTAAAAGGAAATAAAGAGCAATGTATGGCAAAAGATATTATATTAGATGAGTTTAGCTTATATTATGGGCATTGTAAACTAGAACAGAGTTTGGATATTTATACTAACTAAAATAGCAATGTCACAAGGTAACTTAGGATAACTGAATGATAAATTTTAAACCCCAGCACTACATATTTGGTAATGTGCTAGGGTTATTTTTTTCATGAATAAATAATATTATATAAAGTAGTTAACTTACGATTATGATAAATTAGGAATTACTTTTGTTGTTCTTCTTATAAATTATGGAGAATATTAGGATTCCTAGTATAGAGATAAAAAAACATTCTTTATAATATATAATAATGAAATTATCTCTAAAAGTATATTTTACGATTTGCTTAGATGCTACATCATAACATCTTTCTATAGCATATAAACTTATATTCTCATAAGTGTCCTGTGGGGTGTGTATTCGAGTCATATCATTATCACAGAAGGTTATAGCCTCAATGTTTTGGCGCCTAAAGCCCTCATGGTCACTAGCATCTTCAAAAAGATAATTGAAAAAGATTTTCTCTGTTTTGCAAGTGATTGAAACTGATTTTATTAAAGGCGTTTTATCGGTGTCTTTTTTTCCACCCATGATGCATAGGGGAACGGCATTATTACTTCCAATCATGTCAAAGTTAAATACTTTGCTATCTTTTATATCATCTTTATATTTTGAAATAAATGCATTTGAACCTAAGCAACCGAACTCTTCTGCATTAAACCCTAAGAAAAGAATGCTTCGTGAAGGCTTGCCAAGTGATGTTAAATACTTACTCATTTCTAGCATGAAGGAAAGACCAGACGCATTATCTAGAGCACCACTATATATAGTGCCATTTAAATCCATACCTAAATGGTCAAAGTGTGCGGAAACAATTATAGGTGGAGCAGAGGTGTCGCTCCCTTCTAAATATCCCATAACGTTATTTATGCTGGTTTGCGCGACTTCTATAGGGATAAAACAATCAACTGTGTTATCATTGTTTAATAAATCTTTAAGCGTTACAAGAGTTTCCTTAGTAACCATAATATACATGTTATACTTAGAATCATACATAAAGGAACTTCTAAAGGATAAATCATTACCATTTGGAACAAACAATATAAAGGGGCCATCAGCAGTATTAATTTGAAGATAGTTGTCTTTTAATGCTTTAATATTACTTTTGTCAAATGTTAAATGATTTGTTTTAAAGTTTAACATATCTTCTTTGAAATCTTTACTATAAACAAAATCTTTTACTATATTATCATCTTTCGCTGTTACCCTTAAATATGGGCTATCTTTAATTTTCTTAGGATAAAGTACTTTAAAGCTTTGAAATTCTTTACCTTTATAAGGTTTTAATCCGTTATTTTTGAATTCATTATTAATATAGGTAGCTATTTCTTGATTTTCTAAAGTACCAGGTAATCTACCTTTAAACTGATCCGAAGATATATATTTTATATTTTGGTATACATTTGTAGGATTGAATCTATATAGGGTATAATACATATGTGAGCTGTAAAAAAATAATAAAAGACAAAAGGTTAAAAAACAAGAACATATTAATTTTTTCATTTATTACTCCTAAAAATTTTTATCTTTTATATAGATATGAGGACAGAATTCGGGGTATGATTAAATATGTTAATTTTAAAATATAAATTATGTGAGGAGGATTAGCTATTAAGTATATAAAAATAAATAGATTGGCAATACGGATCTTATTTGTTTGAATGTGCATTATAGAAATAGCTAGAAAAATATGGAAGATATACAAATTAGATTAATTAAAGAATTTGGGATAACTAGGCAGCAGTCGGAAAGCGTAATTGAATTATTAAATGAGGGGAATACAGTTCCTTTTATAGCTAGATATAGAAAAGAGAGAACAGGTGGACTTGATGATATAGTACTTAGAAATTTTACAGAGAGGCTTGTGTATCTAAGAAATTTAGAAGAAAGAAAAACAGATGTAATACGTCTTATTGGAGAACAAGAAAAGCTAACTGAGGAAATTGAGAAGTCGGTAAAAAAATGTGAAACGCTTACAGAAATAGAGGATATATATAGACCCTTTAAGCCTAAAAAAAGAACTAGAGCTATTATTGCAATGGAAAAGGGACTTAAACCTCTTGCTGAAATTATTTTTAAGGGTGAGTTTAAAGGTGATATAAATGAATATGCACAGAAGTTCATAAATGAAGAAAAAGAAGTAAAATGTTCTTCGGATGCACTTCAAGGTGCAGGGGATATTATTAGTGAAATGATTTCAGATGAAGCTGATTATAGAAAATGGATTAGGGCGCTCGTGCATAATCAAGGTAACGTCGAAACAAAAGGAAGTTCAGATGATACTACTCCATTTGAAATGTATTATGAGTATAAAGAAGGGGTTAAATCTATTCCTCCACATAGAATTCTAGCTATAAATAGAGGCGAAAATAGCAAGGTACTTTCTGTGAAAATTAAAGCTGATAATGATAAGATTACTGAGTACTTAAGGGCTAAATGTTTAAAAGGAAATAATGAAACTGATAAGTATATAGAGCTCAGTATAGTTGACTCTATAAAAAGACTTATATTTCCATCAATTGAAAGGGAAATAAGGTCAGAGCTCACAGAAAAAGGTGAAATCGGGGCAATAGACATATTCAAAGCTAATTTAAAGGCTCTCTTAATGCAGTCGCCTATAAAAGGAAAGGTAGTGCTTGGATTTGATCCAGGGTTTAGAACAGGATGCAAAATAGCTGTGCTTGATGATACTGGTAAGCTTCTAGATATAGCTACTGTATACGCTACTGCAGGCAGTAAAGACGGTGTTCAAAAATCTATAAGTATTATTAAAGAACTAGTAAAGAAGCATAATGTAGAAGTTGTATCTTTAGGAAATGGAACTGCTAGTCGTGAGTCTGAAGAAATACTCGCTCAAATTATTAAAGAACTTAAAGAAGAATGTTCAAGAGATTTATATTATGTTATAGTTTCAGAAGCAGGAGCATCGGTATATTCTGCGTCAGAACTTGCATCTAAAGAATATCCAGATATAGATGTATCAATTCGTGGAGCTATTTCTATTGGTCGAAGACTTCAAGATCCATTGGTGGAGCTTGTAAAAATTGATCCTAAAGCTATTGGCGTTGGACAATATCAACATGATGTAACACCTAAAAAACTTGATGAATCATTAAAAGGTGTAGTTGAAGATTGTGTTAATGCGGTTGGTGTGGATCTTAATATTGCAACACCTTCTTTACTTAGTTATATATCCGGAATAAATGCGGCTATAGCTAAAAACATAGTAGCATATAGAGAAGAAAATGGAAAGTTTATAGCTAGAAAAGAATTATTAAAAGTAAAAAGACTAGGTGCAAAAGCATATGAGCAATGTGCTGGTTTTTTAAGAGTTATGGAGAGCAAAGAGTTTTTAGATAATACTTCAGTTCATCCTGAGTCTTATACCGCTGCAAAAGAGTTATTGGGTTTGCTTGCGTATTCAAAGGAAGATCTTAAATCTTTAAATTTTAAAGATTTAGATGAGAGGATAAAAGATATTAATCTAAATGAACTCGCTGAAAAACTAGAAATAGGTGTGCCAACGCTTAGAGATATTATTAAAGAGATTAAAAAGCCTGGTAGAGACCCAAGAGAAGAATTACCGAAACCAATACTCAAAACAGGTGTAGTTCAAATGAATCATCTTAAACCAGGAATGAAACTAATGGGTACGGTTAGAAATGTATCTGACTTTGGAGCTTTTGTTGATATCGGAGTTCATCAGGATGGGTTAGTACATATAAGCCAGTTATCAGATAAATTTGTAAAACATCCACTAGATGTAGTTAAGGTTGGAGATATAGTAGAGGTTAGTGTACTAGAAGTAGATGAGAAAAGAAAAAGAATATCACTATCAATGAAAAATCAATAATTAATATGTTGCTTTTTTTATAGAAAGTATATATAATTAAGGTATAAAAATAAAATCTAATAATCTTCAGGGCGGGGCGTAATTCCCCACCGGCGGTAAAGCCCGCGAGCCGTAAGGCTGATTCGGTTAGATTCCGAAGCCGACAGTATAGTCTGGATGAAAGAAGATGTGATATATATAAATTCGCCCTGACATAATTATGTGTCGGGGCTTTTGTAATGTCCATCCCTAGAAGGTATATATAATTAGGGGGTATAAAAATGAGAGACGAAAAACTTATTAAACTAATCAAAATTTCACTTTTATCAGTTATGGCTTTTCTTTTGATGTATATTGAATTACCACTTCCGATGTTTCCAGAGTTTTTAAAAATTGATATTAGCGACCTACCAGCTCTACTCGGTGCTTTTGCATTAGGGCCAATAGCAGGTGTCACTATTGAACTCTTTAAAAATATATTGCATGGATTGCTAGCAACAAAAACGGTATTTGTAGGAGAACTAGCAAATTTTCTAGTAGGATCGTGTTTAGTATTCGTATCTGGACATATATATAAAGTTCGAAAGAGTAAAGGCGGAGCTATTTTTGCATTATTAATTGGAGTAACTATTATGTCAATATTTGCAGGTATATTAAACTATTTTGTTATTCTTCCATTATTTGAAAGTGTGTCAGGATGGCCAATAGATATGGTAGTGGGAATGGGATCAATTATAAATCCTAATATTAAGAATTTAAATTCCTTTGTTATATGGATGATTATTCCTTTTAACTTCATTAAAGGAATAGTAGTATCAGTAATAACTTTAGCTTTATATAAGAGTGTTTCACCTATACTTCACAAAGAGCATATAGAGCAAAAATACAAAGAAAGTCAAAGAATTATTGATAGAAAATAAAAAAACTAGCATTTATTTAAACGGGTACCTATTTTATAGGTGCCCGTTTATTTGCCAGTTTTCTTGAAATATACTATAGGTTTCGATTCCACATAATTACTGCATCTTCTCCGTTATCTTCATAATAATGGGGTCTAATGCCTTCCTTCTCAAATCCATACTTTTCATATAAATTTATAGCAATAAAATTTGAGCTTCTAACCTCTAAAGTTATTGCTGTAATTTTTTGTTTTCTGCAAATTCTAAATAAGGCTTCTACGATGATGTCTCCGCCGCCTTGACCACGAGCCTCAGGGTGAACTGCGACATTAGTAATATGGGCTTCATCTATAATTATCCACATTCCACCATAACCAACTATTAAATTGCCCCTTTTTAATACAACATATTTAGCAAATTTATTATCGAGCTCAGCTTGGAGAGACTCTAAACTCCAGGAAATAGGGAAGCTTAGCCTATTTATATTGATTATGGAGTTAATAGATGATGTATCCATTGGGTGAATTTTAAAATCGTTATTCATTTTTAGTTTGCCTTATCTTTTCTTCGTACTCCCTTTGAGCTTGGGGTAGTCGTAGGTAAATAGGTACTGATGCATATAAATCATCGAATATACCTTTAGATAAAAGCTTAAGCCCGAGTTCACCCAGGGACGACGCCTTAGCTAAATTTAAATGCGCTGGCGCAAAGCTGAGATTTGGCAAATGTGCTACAAGTTTCTCTTTGAATTTTGGAACCCCATCTCCCACAAAGGAGATAGCACAATTTTTATCTTTAAGCATATTTATTAATTCGTCTACAGAAATATTCATATAGTCACTGGTGCGGGTAAGCTGGCAATCGTTAAAAGTATAAAAGGCTGTATAAACATTATCTCTTAAAGCATCTAGTATGGGGCATATAACTCCGCCAGTATATGCTAAGTTATATGCTAGTGAATCTAAGGTAGATACAGTTATAAAAGGTTTCTTTGAGCCTTGACTTAATCCTTTAATGGTAGCCATTCCTATTCTAAGGCCTGTAAAAGAACCAGGTCCTTTTGAAGCTACAAAGGCATCAATATCATTTATGTTCATGCCCACATTATTAAATAATTCATCAATTATAGGCATAAGTATTTGAGAATGTTGCTTTTTATTATTAAAGGTTATTTCGCCAAGGACTCTTTTATCGTCAAGTATAGCGCAGGTTGCTGATTCTGTAGCAGAATCTAGACTTAAAATTTTCATATTTTTATCTCCTTTATATAATCATATCTTTTATCAGAATATTTAATGTGGATTTTTCTGAAATTATCTCCTAGTAAGGGGAGCTTTTCTATGGTAATGGTCAAATTACCAGGTGGAATAAGTTCCTCAATATAATTAGCCCATTCAATAATACTAATTCCATCACTAAATATATATTCATCAAAGCCTATAGCTGCTATTTCATCAGGGTCATTTACCCTGTAGACATCAAAATGAAATAATTTTAAACGACCTGTATATTCATTTACAATTGTAAAAGTAGGGCTTGTAATAATGTCTTTAATATCTAAGCCGTTTGCAATTCCTTTTGTTAAATGAGTTTTACCAGTGCCGAGATCTCCAATTAAGCAGATTATATCACCTGAATTTACCCGCTTACCTATTGATTCTCCTATTTTATAAGTTTCATCGACTGTAGTTACTATAAATTCCATAAGTTTCACCTCACTAAATATCTTATCCTAAAAAATAAAAAAAGAAAAGGAAATCTAGGAGATTACGAATAATATATAGATTTATTTTTATTGAGTATAAGCATTTCTTAATAAAAATAGACTAAAAATTAAAAAACACTTGCATTTGTTTTAAAAACATGATATAATTTGGATGTATTTTAGGGGTATAGCTCAGTTGGTAGAGTAGTGGTCTCCAAAACCATTGGTTGTAGGTTCGAGCCCTACTATCCCTGCCATTTTTACGGTTTGTGTTTTGGAATTTTAAAAGTTAATAAAGGGGTATGGCTCAATTGGTAGAGTAGTGGTCTCCAAAACCATTGGTTGTAGGTTCGAGTCCTACTACCCCTGCCAAATAAAACCTGTGAAATTATTTTCACAGGTTTTTACGTGTATTTAGGGGCATAAAAATAAATAATAACTCAAAGATGCGACGGATATTTCGCGAAATAGACTAGCCTAGGACAAGCTCGTATACTGAGTTGTTATTTACTTGAATGTCCTTTATAATGAATAGAACTATCAAATTTTAATATTAGGCATCTGAAAAAAATAACTAGCATATTCTGACTAGTTATTTTTAAAAGATATCTTGTAACTGGAGGCTATGTAATGCAGCAATATGACATAGTAGTAATTGGCGGAGGGCCAGCGGGCCTTGCAGCAGCTATTTCAGCTAAAGAACACTATGAAGGTAATATTTTGATTTTAGAAAGAGAAAATCAATTAGGTGGAACTTTAAATCAGTGTATTCATAATGGATTTGGTGTGAATATTTTTAGCGAAGATTTGACAGGTCCAGAGTTTATACAGAAATTTGTAGATAAAGTTAATAAATTGGGTATTTCATATAAATTAAATACTACTGTTATAAATTTAAGTGATGATAAGGTAATTAATGCTGTGAATGCTTGCGACGGAACTTTTAAAATAAAAGCGAAAGCTATAATAATTGCAACGGGGTGTAGAGAGAGACCAAGAGGATTTTCAAGCCTTCCAGGCAGTAGATGTGCGGGCATATACACTGTGGGGTCTGCACAAAAGTTTATAAATATAGAAGGGTATATGCCAGGGAAAGAAATAGTAATATTAGGTACAGGTGATATTGCATTAACAGTAGCAAGTAGATTAGCAATTGAAGGAGCTAAAGTAAAAGCTATAGTTGAGAGCAAAGATTATATTGATGCATCTGATAAAAATCTTAGCATTTCATTGAATGATTTTAATATACCATTAAAAGTAAAGTGTAAGGTGGCTGATATTCAAGGGAAGAGTAGGATCGAAGGCGTTACTTTAGTAAAGCTCAATAATAATAATGAAGTTATTAAAGGTAGTGAGGAATATATTTCTTGTGATGCTTTACTTTTATCTGTAGATTTATATCCTGACAATGAATTAGCAAAACAAGCAAAAATATTAATTAACTTATCCACAGGGCAAATTGAATTAAATGAAAGTTCACAAACTAATATAGCTGGTTTTTTTGCGTGTGGAACCGTAGCTATTGGGTATGATTTTTCTGAAAATGTTGTAAAGCAAAGTCAGAATATAGGAATTATTACTTCGCAATATGTAAAGAAGGTTACCATTTAGTATATTAACTGCTAGTTTATTCTAGCAGTTTTTTTAAAAATAAGTATAAAAAAAGCATCTCAGTTAAGATGCGTTAAATTTATTAGATTATTTAAAACAGTTTTCGATATATTCATAAGCTTTTTTTTCAGTTAAACCAATATTTTTAATAAGTGCTATAATGTCTGAAGAAATAGGCGAAGTATGATTGACACACTTTAAAATTTCGGTAGATAGTTGTTCAATTAATTTACCACTTTTCATAAACTTAATTGCTGCCTTTTCCAAGTAAGCTTCATCATACATTTTGGAACCCCATAGTAACAACTGTGAAAATTGAAATCTAGCTCCATTATGATTATTATCAGGCATTGTACATTCATCTGGTACTATTGGTGGGAATCCAGTATATTCAACAAGATGCAATAAACAATTTTTGTATTCAGCTGAGGACACTTCTAAATTCCATTTCCCTATTTCTTTAGCAAGTTTATCAAAAGCCTTAACTCCAATAAAATTAACTTTTAAGTGTAAATTGTCATCAACCTTACTCTTTAGGCTTTTATAGAAAATACTCTTCACATTATTCAAATTATTTTCAAAGTCAAAAGTAAACAATGTATTCTTCTTGGAAAGTCCTGGTACATTAACATTCCAAGCTTTTTCTAGATTTTCATAGGATAGAATTTGCATGTCAAACTTGCCACAATCAAAAAGATATATTTGCTTTTTAGCATCATCATATCCAACCATTAATATATAATGAATTGGTATATGGAACTTATGATAAAATTTATAGTGATATTCAAGATGATACATATCTAATGCTCCAACAACTAGCACATTATTTCTATCAATTTGATTTTTTGCTTTATTTAGTGCGTATTTAAAAGTGCTATTTTCTATTGATGAATATGAAAATCCTATTTTACTGCCCATAAAACCATACATTTTCTTTGGAAGACCAGCATTAAAATACATGGCCCTTGGAACACCTCCTTTTGAAGTTTTTAGATATAACGGGCTACAAAATGCACTTAATCCAAAGAAGAAATTTGGAGGTAACTCATTACCGGTTCTTTCTCTATACACATCCTCTAATCCGTTCCACATGCAGGTATAATCACACACTGAATGCTTCATGTTTATAATTTTCATTTTATAAGTCCATCTTAACAACAGGATGTCTTAAGATGGTTTTTAGCTTTTCGGGTGCTGTTTTTCTTGGGTCTGACAAATAAATCTCATGATGCCTGCGTATTCTTCCATCAGGGTAAGTAGATGAAATTGCATTTTTTAAGTTATTGTCACTTATATAAGTTTCAATCAATTCAATTGTTTTTGGCTCATCATCATAGGGTCCAATGTGCATTATTTGCACACATAATCCCTCTGTATAGGTTTCAAAGTTTGCCTTTGAAATATCAAGTTGTGGTTTCTTTCGTTTAAGTTCTTCACATGCCCATTGAAATACTTCTTTAGTCACAAATTCAGGTTGTCTTAGCATCGAAGTCCAGCAATATTTGTTTTTTTGCGTAAAATCCTTATTGGCTTCTTCTAGCCACCATAAACCTTCTAGCGGTGGTACAACATAATCAAAATAGCCTTTAGGGTCACAGCCATTCCTTTTGCTCATTTTTATTGCATAAGATAATCCATATAGCAGTTCAACTGCAAGTTGATATTCTCCACCGCAAGTATTTGGATTACCACTTCCATTTACCATAATGAATGTCATAGTAGGCACATCTACCACAACTGGTTTTTGCTTTGGTAGATACAAATCCTTATATTTTTTTTTATAATCTAGTTTTTCTGTAATCATGTTATATCTCCTCCTTAATTGGGATAATGATTTCCGTAACATAGTTGTTTGGATTCCCTTTAAATATCATTCCAGGACCTTTTATATATATTTCTCTAGATGGTGTTAAGCAGCTAATATTTTTTCTCTCTGCATAATCAAAAATAGCTTTATATGCTATATTAAAACTTTTATAAGAACCAGTATGTATTGTAGAGATCGCTGTAATTGGTGGTAGCTCTTTTATAGTTATCTCATTGTCATATAACTGCTTTGATGTAGGGACACAGGATTCGATATCTGCATCTTCCTTATATTCACCATCATAGTAACAATTAAAAGGTTCACCATTTGTTTCTCCTTTTAGCACTTTGTATATTCTGCTAATATATTTACCACAATCACTATATTTACCTTTGTACCTTATAGATGCCACTTTAATAGCTGGAATATCCTTGATTTCAATTTTGTAAATCATATTATCATCCTCCACTAAATTTGGGTTAATATAGAGGTTGATTTTTTTTAATAATAATTTTTCAACCATGATTTTTTTATTAATCATATCTTTCTTTTCTTCTAAAATATAAGATAAGTCAGTTTTATATTTACATATCAGCATAACATCTTTAATTTCAGAAATTGAGAAATCAACTTCTCGTAAGAACATAATTAACTCTGCCTTCTTGAAATCATTATCATTATAAAACCTATATGAATTTTCTTCATTTCGATAAGAAGGGTTAAGAATATTCTCCTCATCATAATATCGTAAAGCCTTAACGCTTAAATTGGTTATTTTTGAAAAATCTCCTATTTTATACACTGTATCACCTCTATATTAATAGTATAAACTATCCTGTGCACAGGATAGTCAAGCACTAATTTAAAAAATGTTTTCATTTCACTTAAATTATTCTCTTTTTGAGAAACAAAGCAATAAGAAAAAACAAAAAAGTATTGACATATTTTAATGTTAAGAATATAATGAGTTAAAGAAAAGTAATTCATACTAAAATACTAGGAAATACAGTGAAAAAGGAAAGTAATATAAGGAAAATATACAGAGAGGGAGTCTAAAGCTGAGAAGATTCTTATTGGAAACTTATATGAAGTGCCCTTTGGAGTTGTGCACCGAATTAGGCATTTAAGATGTCTGTGGTAGGCTGCATCGGGATTCGCCCGTTATAGTGGTAGAGCATAGCGCTGTGCTTGAAAAAGGTGGCTTTATAATCACTAAACTGATTATAACTTAGAGTGGGACCACGAAGCAAAACTTCGTCTCTAAATTAGAGGGAGTTTTTTTTGTACCCAAAAATTTATAGAATAAAATATAAGTGCTGTTTTTCGAATAGATGCAAAGATATGAATAGCTTTTTAAGGTGAATTAATTATTTTAAATTTGGAGGGATATTATTATGATGTATAACAACGTTTTAGATATGATAGGAGCAACGCCGGTTTTAAAATTAAATAAATTAGTTAAGGGTGACATGGCTGATATTTTTGTGAAGCTAGAAAAATACAACCCAGCTGGAAGTATAAAAGATAGGGCAGCCGTTGGAATGATAGAAAAAGCTGAAGAATTAGGATTACTAAAAGAAGGATTCACTATAGTTGAACCAACCAGTGGAAATATGGGAATAGCACTAGCGATGATTGGAAGAGTAAAAGGGTATGAGGTAATTATTGTAATGCCTGATACCATGAGTGTTGAAAGACGTAGTTTAATTAAGGCATATGGTGCACAACTTGTTCTTACAGATGGTTCAAAAGGAATGAAGGGTGCTATAAATAAAGCAAAAGAAATAGCAGGCGAAGATTCTAAATTCTTTTTGCCGCAACAGTTTGTTAATATAGCGAATCCAGAAAAACATTATGCTACTACTGCAGAAGAGATTTTTAGCGATGTATCAGATATAGATGTTTTTGTAGCAGGGGTAGGAACTGGTGGAACGATTACCGGCGTAGGTAGAAGATTAAAAGAAATTAACAAGGACATTAAGGTAGTTGCAGTTGAGCCAGAGAAATCTCCTGTATTATCGGGAGGAGAACCAGGACCACATAAAATCCAAGGAATAGGAGCAGGGTTTACACCAGATATTTATGACAGCACTGTAGTTGATGAAATAATAAAAATTTCTGATGAAGAGGCTTTCGAAATAACAAAAAGAATGGCTAAAGATGAAGGCATATTAGTAGGAATTTCAACAGGTGCCAATATTGCAGCAGCTATAAAAATTGCAAAAAAAATTGGTAAGGGTAAAAATGTTGTTACTGTTGCACCTGATGGAGGCGAAAAGTATATTTCAATGGGAATATACGAGTAAATTTTTAATATAATTCTATAGGAGTGGATGATTATATGCTTAAAATGCTAAAATATGAAATTAAGAATGTATTAGAAAAAGATCCAGCAGCTAAGAATTGGATTGAAGTGATCTTATTATATCCATCTACTCATGCTATAATATTATATAGAATAGCTCATATTCTATATAATCACAAAATCTATTTTGTATCTAGAGCTATATCTCAATTGGCTAGATTTTTTACTGGAATTGAAATTCATCCAGGAGCTAAAATAGGAAAAGGATTATTTATAGATCATGGAACGGGAGTAGTAATCGGAGAAACTACAGAAATTGGGGACAATGTAACATTGTATCAAGGGGTAACGCTCGGTGGAACAGGTAAAGATATTGGTAAAAGGCATCCTACTTTAGGGGATGATATAGTAGTAGGGGCTGGTGCAAAGATTTTGGGTCCAATTAAAATAGGAACTGGTAGTAAAATTGGTGCCAATGCTGTAGTTTTAAAGGATGTATTAGCGAAGGCAACTGCTGTTGGAATTCCTGCTAGAGTGATTTTTAGAAAGACTATGCCTATAATAGAGATTAAGGATTATTTAGGCAACACAAAGATAATGTATAATGATATGATAATATAAGAAGGACTAAAAATATGGATATTAAGGAAGAAATAACTCAATTTTGTAAAAAACTTGGTTTAGATGCAGTGGGATTTAGCGAGTGTAGGAGTTTTCATGAGCTAAATCCTTATTTTGAGGAAAGAAAAAAGCTAGGCCTAGAAAATGAGTTTGAGGAGCACGACATAGAGAAGAGAATAAATCCATTTTTATATATGCCAGGCGGAAAAACTATAATTTCCATTGCATTTCCGTATTTATTTGATTCAGAATGCAATCAAAGAGTGCATTTTTCTAAGTATACATTAGGAAGAGATTATCATGCTGTTGCTACGGAGTATATGGATAAAATTTGTGATTTTATTAGTGGGTTGGGTGCGAAATCTATGTGTTTTGTGGATAGTAACGCGCTGCCTGAGAGATATATTGCCTGCAATAGTGGAGTGGGATTCATAGGAAAAAACAATGCTTTGATAACGGAAAAGTACGGGTCATATGTTTTTTTAGGAGAAATTATAACAGATTTAATAATAGAACCGGATAAAGCACTAAGGCAAAAATGTGGACATTGTGAGGTTTGTTTAAAAGCATGTCCTACAAATTCTATTGTGAAAGGGCAAGTAGGGATAAATAATGATGCTAATATATGTCTAGCATACATAACTCAGAAAAAAGATATAAAAGATTCTTGGTTTGAAAAAATTAATGGAAGACTATTTGGTTGTGATACCTGTCAAGAAGTGTGTCCATACAACAAAGAAATTGAGTTTAGTTCTATTAAAGAGTTTAAGCCTTATGAACATATGAATACAATCGATCTAAAAATGCTTATGAATATTGATAATCAGCTATTTAAAGATAAGTACAAAATCACCTCTTGTGGGTGGAGAGGCAAAAATATCCTTAAGAGGAATGCTATTATTAATGCAATTCATTTTGAAAAATGTAAAATTGTAGCTTTAGAAAAGGATACATCACCATATATAAGGGATTATTATTATAGACTTTTAAAGTTTTTCAAATTATAATAAGATTAGACCACAAAAACTTATGGTTTATCCGTTAGGATACTGAACTATTCCAAATTTTAACTTGTTAAACTTGAATATATTGTAAAATGCTAAAAAAATAGCAATAAAAAATTTAAT
>JBLHPD010000078.1:0-19502 GCA_047624165.1 Clostridium sp.
TTTAATCATCTCATATTTTTCTAATTTTTTCTATCTATTTTTTAGCTAGAATGTTATCCACAGCGGTTTCCGCAAGCTGTTTCCTATATAATAAAAAATTTTAAAAACTCATATCCAGTTAAAAACTCTGGTAGCACGGGCTCAGAAAAAACATACCCTACATTCTTATAGTCTATATCCTTAGTTCCTTCTCCATCATCAATGATACTTACACTACCATTTTCATATTTAAGTTCACCACTGATACAGTTGAAGAGAGTTGTTTTACCTGCCCCATTTCGTCCTAGTAGTCCATATATTTCCCCTTTTTCAAAGGTATAAGATGCTTTTTTTAGCACCTGTTTCTCTCCATAACTTTTTTCTATATTTTCAATTACTAATTTCATTTTATTTTCCTCCTAATTGCTTACTATTTTACGGTATTCCTTAGATTAATTTTTACGGAATCCAACAAGCAAAAACTGTACTATTGTCCTCTGAAAATATCCTTACTTTACCTTCATGCTTCTCTATTACTAAATTAACAATGCTTAGTCCTAGGCCTACACCGTTACTTGCTTTTTTACTTCTAGAGTCATCACACTGGTAAAAAGGTAAAAATACCTTATCCTTGTCCTCTTTTGAAATGCTTACACCATCATTTTTAATTAAAAGTACAAATCCTTCACTCTTTATAAGCTTTAGCTCCTGGATATCCTTACATCTAAGCCACTCTGTAAGTTTCTTATCTCCCATTGAAAAAGCACCCATGTAGATATTCCCCTTTTTAGGAGTGTATCTTAGTGCATTTGACATTAAATTATCTACTACTCTTGTCATTTGGTTTACATCCACCTTATATTTGCCATGAAGGCTTATCTCGGTGCTAAGCTTAATTTCATTCTTTTCACAGGCTTCCTCATACCCTGAGAAAAGCATCTCAAAGAGCTCATGACCTTCAACTTCCACAAAATTCATTTTATAGTCTGTTGTTAGTAGGTTATACATTAAGAGATCATCTATCATTTTTTGCATATAATAACTTTTGTTTAATATGACCAAAGCTTTATTTTTAATTTTCACAATATCTGAATCTTTTTCATTAATAATAGCTTCTGAATAAGCTCTTACAGCTGTCAAAGGAGTTTTAAGGTCATGTGATATTGCAGAAATCATATATTCTTTTGTTTTTTGCTCTATTTCTATAGTTTTTCTTTTATCTTCTATATCTTTTTTCATGATATTATAATTAGTAATTATTTCGCCTATTTCATCGTCATTTCCGTACTTAACTGTATTCCCATCTCCCGTTGCAAAGTTATGCATGCCTTCTACTAATAGTTTTATAGGCTTATTAAATCTTGTATTAAGCAGCAATATAACGGCTGCATAGATTATAATAAGTACGACTATGAAACATATTATTGCAATTACGGTTTTATTGTTTACATCCGTAACGAAACCATTTCTTGCAATAGTAATTTTATAAAATCCTATCAACGTACTATCCTCAAATACTGGTTTTTTTAATGTATAGGCCTTATATCCAGTAACGACCTTGTACAAATCAGAATACAATTCTTCTTTTCGAGTATATAATATACCACTATCATTGGAAGTATATATTTTTTCTCCCAGATCAGTATATAATTCTATGAGTACTAAATTTTTATCTTTAACTATTACAAAATCCTTATCTTTTAAACTATTTATATTATATATTGCAGGACTTTGTATTTTATCTTCATAGACTTTAAATTTACTCATAATTAGTAAATAATCTTTTAATTCATTATTTTTATTGTAATCCACGAGAACTTTAAACAATATGGCAGCCGTTATTATTGGAGCTAGCATTATGATTAAATGAGATAAACTAAGCCATTTTTTAAGTTTCATATGTCTCTTTCTCCTATAAACTTATAACCCGTCCCCCATACTGTCTGAATAAAGGTAGGGTCTTTTATATTATCCTTTATCTTCTCTCTAAGAGCTTTAATATGAACGGTAACAGTATTATTACCATTCACATCAACATTCTCCCATATATGCTGGTAAAGCTCTCCTTTTGAAAATACTTTATTGGGGTTTTGAGCCATTAAAGCCAAAATATCAAATTCTTTTGAAGTTAATGATATTTCGTAGCCTTTGAGTAATACTCTGTTATCTTCTAGAGTTATTGTTAGCCCCTCTTTAAATTGGAGTTTTCTATCTAGTGGAATGTAATTTTCTTTTTTTCTACGTCTTCTTAAATGGGCTTCAATTCTAGCAGATATCTCCATAAGACTAAAAGGCTTTGTCATATAGTCATCCGCTCCTGATTTTAGTCCTTTTACTTTATCTAACTCTGTTTGTTTTGCACTAACAATTATTATTGGTACCTCTTCATTTAACCATCTTATATTTTTACACAATGTAAATCCGTCCATCTCAGGAAGCATAACATCTACCATAACCAGCTGAAATTCTTCTTTTTTAAAATCTTCTAAGCCTTCTTTACCAGTCGATGCCCAAAATACTTCATAATCTTCCTTTGTCAAATGTTCTTTCATTATGTTAGCAATTGCCTCATCATCCTCAACTATTAATATCTTTTCAATCATGTGTTATTCCCCCATAAAATGCTTATATATACAATATTGTACCATAATATGCCTATTACGAGGTCATAAATGCTTTTTCATTAAATTTATTGATAAAAAATATTACATGCACAAGTCCTGCGCAAGTAATGTTTTTGTTAATTTGTAACAACTAAAGCTTCCACTAATTTTTTAGCATCTTCCATTGTAACTTTTGGGTTTTCAACAAGTATACTATAATTAAGATCATTTTCACTCCATGAAATGCATTTAATCTCTTCCATAACTGATCCTTTTTTACCTCTTATAGTTATTTTCTCTTCCCCTGGAATTTTTAAATTTTCATTATTACTATCACTTACTTTATTACCATTTATTATAGTAGTTAAAGAGAATGCTACGGCTCCATCCTTTTGATAAATTTGGTTTATTTCTTCATGTTTGATTTTATCCATATTTAAATACTTAACCTCTTTTAACTTATAAGTTGAGTTTTCTTTCAAATACAATAAAGGTTTTCCTGCTATTTTAGCTCCTTCCTTTAAATCTATAATAGTTTCATTATTTTTTGCAGCATCATCAATATTTTCAACCACAACTTCTGACGGAAGCTTCTGTACAAATACGCTGTCATCAAATTTAGGTGAGAAATTCAGTTTTGAATATTCTAAAGTAGTCTTATTATTTCCACTTTCTGAGGAAGATTTCACTAAAATCCAATTGCTCTTTTCTATCCAATACTCCTGATCTCCCATTATAGTATTCTTTTCTTTTGCCACTGCCGAAATATGATAAGTTTTAAAACCTCCCACATTCTCTTCGCCTTTGAAAGTCAGCTCATGGGTTTTACTTATATTTCCCAGTTGATTAATTAATTGATCTTTGTAGTTTGAATTAGCACTTTGATCAAGCTCAGCTCCTATTTTCATGCTAAAAGCTTTTTTACCTTTCTCTGTATAGGATATGAGTTTGTCTCCATCATTTGTGGTTACTACTTTTCCAGAGGTTTTATCTTCTGTTTCTATACGTGTTTTTACTTTGCCATTAGAGTTATCACTCCATTGTTTGAAAAGCATGCTTTCTTTTAACTTCTCATTTTCATAGCTATCCATTTTAAATTCTGCATAATAAGATTTAGGTTTTTCGTTTGCGTTCATTACATTTGTTATTATCTCTTCTGGTATTATTACATCCTTTTTAGTACTACAGCCTGCAAATAAAGATGCCACAACAGTTAGCCCAATAAGTGTAGTAATAATTTTTTTCTTAATCATAATAATTCTCCCCTTTTCTATTCCTTATATTATTTTTAAATATTCACTAAGGGTGTACTTGCCCTAGCAGATGTTTCAATATTGTTCTTCTTACAATTTATATTATATATGGGCAATCTATCTTTTTCTTAAACTTAATAAATTCTTTATAATTAAAATATCTTATAAGTCTATGGTTTACCCGCGCAATACAGTAAAAAACCAATATTTTCTGCGGGCATGTGCATTATGGAATATAGTGGTATACTTTAGTTATAGTTTGTTAGAATAATCGTTATAAATAATATAAAACTTAAACTCAGATACGGAGGTATAAATTATGAATAAGAAAATTACAACTTCAATTCTTGCTGCTTTTATGATAGCAGGAACAACATCTTTCACAGCTTTTGCTGCAATGTCGGAAGGTACTGTTGTAATAGGTGACAAAGCTTTTGATTTAAGCTATGCTAATGCTCCAGCAAATACTGAAGAAATAAGTGATGCACTAGTTGCCGGCGGAGCAGTTTATGTTAAAGATTTCGAAGGAAATTGGATAGACAACCTTACAGCGAAAATCGTACAAGCAAGTTCTATCCCAGCAGTAATTTATAAAAGTGCTGGTAAACAAATTCATTTTGATGCTGCAGATAAAGATACAGTAGTAAATGAGGCTTTCAATGTTACATCAGTAAGTTTAAATAAAACTACAGATAGTTTAACAGTAGGAATTACAGATACTTTAACTTCAACAGTATCTCCAAGTAATGCAACAAACAAGGAAGTAAAATGGACAAGCTCAAATTCAAATATAGCAACTGTAACTAATGGAGTTGTAACAGCCGTAAGTCCTGGAACAGCAATTATTGTAGCAACTACTGTAGATGGCAGTAAAACTGCAAACTGTAGTGTTACTGTTAATAATAGCACTACTAAAAAAGGATATGTATATAATACCCTTCTTGAAAATGATCTAAAGGTAAGATCAGAACCTAATTTAAATGGTACTATACAAGGGTATCTATATAATTATGAAAAGGTTGAAATTTTGTCTATCGCTAATGGATGGGATGAAATTGCTTATAATGGTAGCACTGCCTATGTATTCGACGCATATATACAAACTTATACTTCTCCATCAGATAATGTAGTTAATATTGCAAAAAAAATTACTAAACAATTTGAAGTTGACGTTCCTAATCAAATTGCAGGAAATTCTGATGAACAAGGCTTATCTTTGGGATACTTTCAATGGTGTATAGGTCAGAGAACCTTGCAGCCTATACTTAATAGAATGGATAGAGAACATAATACTGAAATGAAAAGCATTTTTGGAACAAACTATAATATTATGCATGAAATTATACTTGATACGCCTGAAAATCAACTTAAATGGGCTAAGAGCATTAATGATTCCTCAAATACAATTATTGAACCTTGGTATTCTCAGTTTGATAGTTTATGCAATAATCAGGACTTTATAGATATTGAAGCAGATGCTGAAGTATATACAATTAAACAAGCAATGCTTATCTGCGAGAAGTACAATTTAAATTCCATAAGGGGCTTTGCTCTTGCTTTTGATATTGTAGTACAGAATGGAAGCATAAGCTCAAATCCTACAAAAATTATTGCTACTGCTCTTGACCAAACCCCTAATATGGCTGAAAAAGCTCTCTTAGGAGTTATTGCAAATGCCGTAGCAGATAGTTCAGCCAATAATGCTGAAGATGTTCGCTCAAGGAAAATGGCTATAGTTAATGGACAAGGAACTGTTCACGGCTCAATTCTTAATTTAGATACGAATTACGGACTAAGCGATAATTCGTGGAGATAATGAGATTACAGATTAAGCGCAAAGCAAGGTAATTATTTAGTCAAATTGAAGTGATAAGTGTATAATGTGTATATATAAGTGTATTTTTGATAAAATAATAAGATACCTTACTGAAAAACACTAAATCAATTAGGAGGCAAATACATATGTTAAAACAAACATTGAAAGACGATATTATCAAATATATGAAAAGTAGGGATAAGATAAGACTGACTGCTTTGAGGACTTTAATGGCTGCCGTTAAATATAAAGAATTGGATTTAAAGAGAGAACTTGAAGATGATGAGTTAATTGCTATTATCGAGAAAACAATTAAACAATTAAATGAGACTCTTGGTTATGCGAAGCAAGCAAGTAAAGAAGATACTATAGCCGAAACAGAAATTGCAATCGAAATGTTCACAGTTTATATGCCAAAGCAATTAACTGACGATGAAGCTAAAGCAATCCTCATTGAAGTTATCACAGAAAATGGCTTTAAGGGAAAGGGTGACATGGGAAAGGTTATGAAGGCTGTTATGCCTAAGTTAAAAGGAAAGTATGATAGCAGGAAGGTAAATCCTCTTGTAATTGAATTACTAGCTTAAGGGGCATGAAAAAGAAGGGTAGCAATATATATTGCTACCCTTGCCATTTTACTATTTTTGATATTTTTTTCTCTCTGTTACATAAAGGTCATTTCCTTCTGAGTCTATTACAACTACAGCCGGAAAATCTACTACAGTAAGTTTTCTAACTGCTTCCGGTCCCAAATCTTCAAATGCAATAATTTCGCATTCTTTTATTGATTTAGAAATGAGAGCTCCAGCCCCACCTATTGCAGCAAAATAAATTGCGCCATTTTTAACCATTGAATCTACTACAGTTTTGCTTCTAAGTCCTTTACCAATCATTCCAGTAAGTCCTAATTCAAGAAGTGGCACTGTCAAATCATCCATTCTATAACTAGTAGTTGGGCCAGCTGAACCTATTACATTACCTGGTTTAGTTGGAGCAGGTCCTACATAGTATATAATGGCATCTTTAGGATCAAAAGGTAATTTTTCGCCTTTATTGATTGCATCTACAAGCCTAGCATGAGCTGCATCTCTTCCTGTATACATAGTTCCCGATATTAAGACACTATCTCCCGATTTCAAATCCTTCAACTTCTCCTGTGTTAAAGGAGTAGATATATGTTTGATTTCCATCTTTTCCCCTCCTTATATGATTGTTACTGCATGTCTTGCCACATGACAGTTAATATTTACTGCCACAGGCAATCCAGCAATATGCGTTGCAAAAGCTTCCACATTCACAGCAAGGGCTGTAGTATTGCCACCTAGTCCTTGAGGTCCTATTCCTAGTGCATTAATTTTCTCTAGTAAAGTTAACTCAATTTCTTTTAAATGTTCTGTTTCATTATGACTACCAATATCTCTTGTTAATGCTTTCTTAGCAAGATACATCGCTTTATCTGATGTACCACCAATTCCAACACCTACAACAATAGGTGGGCATGGATTTGGACCTGCAAGTGAAACTGCTTCTACAACAAAATCAAGTACACCGTTTAAACCATCAGATGGTTTAAGCATTTTCAATCTACTCATGTTTTCACTACCAAAACCTTTTGGAGCTAAAGTTACCTTAACTTTATCCCCTGGTACAATATCATAATATATTACTGCAGGAGTATTATCCCCTGTATTTTTTCGATGTAGAGGATCTTCAACAACAGATTTTCTTAAATATCCCTCTTTATATCCTTTTCTTACGCCTTCGTTAATTGCGTCTGTTATGTTTCCACCGACAAGTTCTACTTCTTGACCTACTTCTACAAATACTACCGCCATACCTGTATCTTGACAAATTGGTACTTGGTCATTTTTTGCAATTTCAGCATTCTTTAGCAAATTGGCTATAATATCTTTTCCTACAGGAGATGTTTCTGTCTTTTCAGCTTTATGAAAGGCACATAATACGTCTTCTCCCACATAAAAATTAGTCTTTATACTCATGTCTTTTAAGGCATTTTCTATTTCTATTACATCTACTTTACGCATAAACCAGCAACTCCTTTCAATATTTTCTTTTAAAGCCTACATGATTTTTGAATTACCTTATTATATTCTAGCTACCCCAGATTTTCTAGCGGCTGCCATAACTGCTTCGGCCACAGTTTTTCCTACTCTAGGATCAAATGCAAATGGAATAACAAAATCTTCATTTAATTCTTCATCACTAACAAGCCCTGCTAAAGCATATGCTGCAGCAATCTTCATCTCATCATTAATGTCGCTTGCTCTAACATCCAATGTTCCTCTGAATATTCCAGGGAATGCTAATACATTGTTGATTTGGTTTGGATAATCTGATCTTCCAGTACCAATAACTCTTGCACCAGCTTCCTTAGCTAAAGCAGGTAAAATTTCTGGGTTTGGATTTGCCATAGCAAATATAATAGCATCCTTCGCCATACTTCTTACCATATCTTGACTTAATTGGTTAGCAGCTGATACTCCGAGGAATACATCAGCTCCAACGATGACATCCTTTAAACTTCCCTTAACTTTATCTTTGTTTGTAATTGTTGACATTAAATCTTTTTCGCCGCCTAGATTTTCACGTCCTTCATAGATGGCACCCTTTGTATCACACATGATGACACTAGCTACTCCCATGCTCATTAGTAATTTCGTTACGGCTATACCTGCCGCACCTGCACCATTTATTACAACTTTAATATTCTTAATATCTTTCTTTACTAATCTTAATGAGTTAAGTATGCCTGCAAGAACTACAACCGCTGTTCCATGTTGATCATCGTGGAAAATTGGGATATCGCATACTGCTTTAAGTCTTCTTTCAATTTCAAAACATCTAGGTCCACTTATATCTTCTAAATTAATTCCACCAAAGCTACCTTGAAGTAATTCAACGGTCCTTACAATTTCATCTACATCTTTAGAACGTACACAAAGAGGGAAAGCATCAACATCACCAAAAGTTTTAAATAAAACACATTTACCTTCCATTACTGGCATTGCAGCCTCTGGTCCAATATCGCCAAGGCCTAAAACAGCAGTACCATCTGTTACAACAGCTACAAGATTCCATCTTCTTGTAAGCTCATAAGATAATTCTATATTTTTTTGAATTTGAAGACAAGGTTCTGCAACCCCTGGCGTATAAGCTATAGAAAGATCTCTACTATCTTTTACAGGTACTGTAGAAATTACTTCAATTTTACCTCTCCATTGTTTATGATACTTCATTGCTTCATCTTTAATATCCATTTTTCTCATTCCCCTTTTTTATTTATTTTTTATTTTTTTATTTTTAATATATTTTTATTGCGAAAAATAATGACTTATTTCTCGCAAAAATTAAACTAAATAGTATTATTTATCATTTTCTCTTCCATGCGTATAATGAGGTAATAGCATAGGAGAAATCTTATCTGTCTCCACACCATTTTCTTCAAGGCTTTTATGATATGCTTTTATATGGTCAAGGCTAAGTTCTTTAACTTGAACAGTTTTGCAATTTTCGCCTGCATGGGATCCTGCCCTACGTCCGAAGACAATAATATCTAATAGTGAATTACCCATGAGTCTGTTTCTACCATGAATTCCTCCTGAAGCTTCTCCTACCACATAAAGGTTTTCCACCTTGGTTTGACCATTTTCATTTATTAATAGTCCTCCGTTTTGGTAATGAAGAGTTGGATATACGATAATTGGATCTACCCTCATATCAATACCAAATTTCAAATACATTCTCAGCATAGCAGGAAGTCTCTTCTCAAGAGTTCCTTCTCCATTAATAATATCAATTAAAGGAGTATCTAGCCATACACCTTTTTCTCCTGGTGCTGTGTCTATACCTTTATTTCTTACATGACATTCTCTGATTAATGCAGATGTTTCAACATCTCTAGTTTCAAGATGATAAGTAAATTGTTCACCATCTCTATTAAGAGGTGTTGCACCTAAACTACGAACTTTTTCAGTAACAAGTGCTCCAAATATTTGAGATGGGAATGCTGCGCCAGTAGGATGGTACTGAATGGCATCTGCGAATGCAAGCTCTGCCCCAGCTCTGTATCCTAGTATTAACCCATCCGCTGTAGCACCATAATGATTTGATGTTGGAAAACCCTGGTAATGAAGTCTTCCAGCCCCACCTGTGGCTATAATAACGGTTTTAGCCCTTGCAATTAAATATTCCTCAGTTTCAAGATTGAATAATATTGCTCCAGCAGCTTTGCCATCCTTATCGAGGATTATCTCAACAGCAGGGGAAAATTCAACCACTTCAACACCTTTGTTTTGTACTTCATCACGAAGCACACGCATGATCTCAGCTCCCGAATAATCAGCTGCTGCATGCATTCTCTTTCTAGCGGTTCCACCACCGTGGGTAGTAACCATTGTGCCATCTTCTTCTTTATCAAACATTACCCCAAGTTCATTTAACCATTTGATTGCTCCTGGAGCATCCATTACAAGAGCGTTAACAAGTTCTGGTTTATTGGTAAAATGTCCGCCACCCATTACATCGAGATAATGTTTTGCAGGAGAATCATCTGGTTTATCTGCAGCCTGGATTCCACCTTCAGCCATCATTGTGTTTGCATCTCCAAAACGTAATTTAGTAGTAATTAATACCTTAGCACCTTTTTTGTTGGCCTCTAGAGCAGCTGAAGCTCCAGATCCTCCTCCACCTATTATTAAAACATCAACGTCATAGTCTGGTTTAGTCAAATCCATATCCAAATTTTGAAGTCTACTTTTGCCTTCAAGAAGTTGTGCAAGTTCTAGTGGAGCTTTTGATCCTTTGTTTGGTCCAACTCTTAAGTTTTTAAACTGATCACTCTTATAATCAGGATAATTCTGTTCTAATATATCTACCTTCTCCTGGGCACTCATCCTTGGGAACTGAACTCCCAGTCTTTCAGGACGGGTAGCTTCGACCTTCTTTATTAGCTCCCTCATTTCTGCTGTATACATTTAAATACCTCCCTGATATAACTATATTTTTATGTGATTTTAGGGCAATCTTTACTTTGTAATATCCCTTGTATTATACATTTCTTTTAATTCATCAATACTTTTAATCATTAACTCTTTTACAGAATCGTCATACTCGCCTTCCTCAATTTCCTTTACCCTTTGCGTTAAATCTAAGGTTTCATGAGCAATGTATTTACCTGTAAGCCTACGTGCAAGCACACCTACTTGGTAATGAGTAATATTCGCAGGACATCTTGAAGCACAGATTCCACACATAACACAGTCAAAGGATTCGTGAGCACATTTTTCAATGTCTCCTCTTTGTGCATACGCAATATATTGCATAACATTAAGGCCTTGTGGGCATCCCTTAGTACAGGAATTACATCCGATACAGCTGTATATTTCAGGATAAAGCTTCATCATTGTATCAGCATTTGGCTCAAGTTCATTCATATCATATGATTTTTTATCTCCTGGGAAGAACGGTAATTGAGTAAGATACATACCATCTTCTACCTTAGTTTGACATGCTAAGCATACCTTTAATTCTTTCTTGCCTTTAATTCTATATATCGTTGCACAGGCACCGCAAAAGCCACCTCTACATCCACATCCTCTAACTAATTGGTACCCTGCATATTCCATGGAATCCATGATTGTAAGGCTTGAAGGTACAGTATATTTTTTATTTAATATAAATATTTCCACCATTTCTTTATTGGACATTTTATATGCCTCCTTTTTCCCAGATTTCTAATGGGATGGATTAAACTATTTTAGTGTTTGCATTAATATTCGTCTGGGAGCTCATCTATTTCGTCACATCTAAATACTGGACCATCTTTACACACATATTTATCTCCTATGTTGCAACGTCCACATTTGCCTACTCCACATTTCATTTTAAGTTCTAATGTTGTGTATATTTGATCCTTCTTAAATCCTATTTCCATAAGTGTTTGAAGAGTGTATTTAATCATAATAGGTGGACCACATAACAAAGCTACTTTATTTGTATCAAATCCAATTTCTTTAACATAAGATGGAACAAATCCAACATGCCCTTCCCATCCATCAGCCGGTCTATCAACCGTTAAATGAACATCTGTATTAGGCATTGATGGCCAGTTTTCAAAGATGTCTTTTTGAAAGACAAGATCTCCAGGTGTTCTTGATCCATATAGAATATCTACCTTCCCATAATTTTCTCTATTATCCATTACATAGTTTATAACGGAGCGAACAGGTGCTAGACCTATACCTCCACCTATGAAAAGAAGGTCTTTACCTTTTAGTTCATCCTCTACCGGAAAATTATTTCCGTAAGGTCCTCTTATGCCTATTTCACACCCTACTTCAAGGCTGTGTAGATACTCAGTGACAGCGCCACATCTTTTTACGCTAAACTCCATATAATCTTTCTGCGTTGGAGAAGAAGTGATCGAAAAAATAGCTTCTCCAAGTGGAGGTACTGAAATCATCGCACATTGACCTGGCATATGTTCAAATGCTTTTCCACCATTAGGTTTTACAACTCTAAAAGTAGTTACATCCTCTGTATCTGCCCTCATTTCTTCTATCACTACGACTTCAGGAATTAGTGGATTTACATGTTCATTACAGCTGCAACTCATTATTTTTCACCACCCAATTTTTTAATTACTTTAACTATATCCAAGTGAACAGGACATTTTTCGACGCATCTTCCACATCCAACGCAAGCGTATACTCCATCATGATTATTCGGATAATAAACAAGCTTATGCATAAACCGCTGTCTGAATCTTTCTTTTTGAGTCTTTCTAATGTTTCCATGAGCCATAAGAGTAAAATCTGAGAACATGCAAGAATCCCAACAACGGAATCTTTCTCCAGATTCATCTCCCTTGAAGTCGGAAATATCATAACAATGACAGGTAGGACATACAAAAGTACATGATCCACAACCTAAACACCGTTCACTAAGCTCCGCCCAAATTTCTGATTCAAATAAATCATTAAGCTCTCCTGTTATTTTTGTAGGATCTATATTTGCTAGTGGAAGCTCTTTCACTTTCACTTTTGTAGCCTCTTTCATTGCATTTAATTCGCTTATATCCTTATCTGTTGCATCTTCTAAAAGGTCTTTTAGTTTTTCAGTTAAGTTTTCGCCCTTTTGTGATTGTGCATTCCAAATAATGCTATCACCCATATCCCAAGTAGTCACATCGACCTCACTCGGAGCTGTTTGTGGTTCTATTCCAAATGAGCTACAAAAGCAGGTTTCTTCTGGGTTAAAACAGGCCATAGTAACAATTGTTCCTTTCTCTCGCCTTTGCTCATATAATCTATCTACGGGTTCTTCAAGAAATACATTGTCAAGAAGCTGAAAGCTCTTTGCATCACAATGCCTTACCCCAAATAATACATAGTCCTCTTTCTTTCCTCCTACATTTTCTAGTTCAAGTTTCTTACCATCTCTTTTAAACTTTAAGTAGGTTTCGCTTTGAGGGAAAATAAAACCTTTAGGTGAAATACTGGTTTTCAGTTTTTCAACATTAACTACGTCACCTTCTTGCCACAGGTCAAAGTTTACTTTTTCATCCTTTTCAATTGGTAAAAATAGTTCATAGGATTTATTAATCGTACTAAAAAGCTGTGAAAACTTACTTTTTAATATTTTCTTCATTATTTCTTTTCACCTCCGCGCTCTATAAATGAATCTGCATCATCCAATTTGTACGTACCAATAGGAGCTTCCTTAGATATATCTACCCCTGCATCATATTCACCGTAAAGTACATTTATATCTTTTATAATTTTACTATTTAACTTGTGAAGAGGTATCCCTGCTGGACATACTCTGCTGCATTCTCCACATTCTACGCAACGTCCTGCAACGTGATAAGCTCTAATAATATGATAAAACTGCTCTTCGCTGGCTACATTTGCTTTACCCGATACATCTGCTCTGTCGTTGTCAAATATACATTTTTCACAACTACATGCAGGACATATATTACGGCAAGCATTACATCGTATACATTTTGAAAATTGATTGTCCCAGTAATCAGACCGTTCCTCTACAGACATTGATTCAAGGTCCTCCACATCTTTAAACCTTTCTAGTGGGTCTATTTCTCTCTCTACAAGGTCTGTCATCATCTGGTCATATACTACGGGATTTGGATATCTACATCTAAGGCATTTATCATATTCAAAATCTCCCGCTGGAAATTTCACTTCTCCATCATTTTTTACAAATATCATCTCATCTCCAGATCTTTTTACACTTAAAAGACCTTTATGTAATCCTTGTTTTTTTACTTTCTCCGGGTCAATCATACCAATACAACTTATTCCGTAAACTACTACCTTTTCGCGATCTATTCTGTTGTCTTTTACCATTTGGTTAAAAGCGCGAGAATCGCATCCCTTTAAGAATATGCCGATTTTATTATGTTCTTTTAATTGCTTTATTAGATATTTACTTAAGTTATTAACACAGAAACTGTCCCATATTAAAGAATCTGCACCATCCACGTCCGTAATAAATACCGGATAAGAATCATCAAAAGTATCTCCCTTTTTCCAACCTATGATTTTTTCTACTTCCCCATTTTCTAGCGCCAATCTTGCGGTCTCTCTTATTTTTTTAGTTATCTTTTCCATCTATCATCCCTCAACTTTCTGTTAGGACCAAGTTTATGAACCTTCTCTAATGCATCATTCATAACGCTTGCAAATTTATGTCCTTCTGCTGCTGAAATCCAATCCACTGTAAATCGTTCTTTTTCTATTCCCATATATTCAAGAAAATTCGTGAAAACCGAAAACCTTCTTCTTGTGTGATAGTTTCCACTTGTATAATGACAATCCCCTGGATGACAACCGGCAATTACTACGCCGTCTGCTCCCCGTTGGAAGGCACGGAGTACAAAGTTTTCACTTACCCTACATGAACATGGAACCCGAATAATTTTAACATTAGCAGGATAGGCGAGTCTACTTGTCCCGGCTAAATCTGCTCCTGCATAACTACACCAGTTACAACAAAAGGCTACTATTAAGGGCTCAAATTTAACTTTTTCTATCCCCTTAATTTCTTTAGCTTCTATTGACATAATGCATCCACCTCCGCTAAAATCTGTCTATTTGTAAATCCTTTAAGATCAATTGCACCCGGACGGCAAGCCACAGTACATCCGCCACAACCTTGGCAAAGTGCTTCATTTACATTTGCAACTATTTTGGTAATCGTTTTCCCATTCTCTTTAACCTCAATTGTCTTTGAAGAAATTGCATCATATGGACATATTTTTGTGCATGCAAGACATCCACTACAAATTGATTCATCCACTTCTGAAACACAAGGACTGCTAATTAGTTTTGTCTTACTTAGCACATCAATTACCTTTGCGGCTGCTGCACTTGCCTGACCAACTGTTTCTGGAATATCCTTTGGTCCTTGGCATGCTCCCGCTAGATATATACCAGCAGAATGTGTTTCCACCGGACGAAGCTTTGCATGAGCTTCCGTAAAGAAATTGTTTGTATCCGTACTTATTCCGAGTGTTCTTTTAATTATACTTGAATCATCTTGTGCCTTAGTTGCTGCTGCGAGTACTACCATATCTGCATCAATTACAACAGTATCTCCAGTCATAGTATCTACAGCATGAACTTGAAGTTTTTCACCATCAGGAAAAATCTTACCAACCATCCCTTTTATATAGTGAACACCATATTCTTCAACCGCTCTTCTCTGAAACTCTTCAAAATTTTTCCCTGCGGTACGAACATCAATATAAAAAACATATGCTTCCATATCAGGATAATGATCCTTGAGTAACATAGCATGCTTTGCTGTATACATACAACAAATTTTAGAACAGTAGGTTTTACCCCTAGCCGACTTATCCCTTGAACCCACACATTGTATAAACACTACTTTTTTAGGCACTCTATGATCCGATGGGCATAAAAGCTTACCCGCTGTAGGACCTGCTGCATTGGTTAATCTTTCAAATTCAAGAGATGTAATTACATCAGGATGATTCCCATACTGATATTCTCCAAATTTATCTAATTTTATAATATCATAACCTGTAGCTACTACTATAGTGCCATATTTTTTTGTAATGCTCGTGTTCTCCTGAGAAAACTCAATAGCACCAGATGGACATACTTTTTCACAAATACCACATTTTCCTGTCTTAAACTTGATACATTCTTCACGGTCTATAACTGGTACATTAGGCACTGCCTGGGCGAAAGGTGAATAAATAGCCCCCCTATTTGTTAGTCCTTCGTTAAATTCGCTTTTAGCTTTTTTTGAAGGACATTTCTCTGTACATATACCACAGCCAGTACACTTCTCTAAGTTCACACTTCGTGCCTTTTGTTTAATAATGGCTTCAAAGTTACCTACATATCCACTAACCGACTCTACTTCACTATAAGTGTATAATGTAATATTGGGATGAGAAGCAGCCTCTACCATTTTCGGTGTTAAAATACAAGCTGCACAATCTAGCGTAGGAAATGTTTTATCTATTTGTGCCATTTTGCCACCAATACTTGGTGATTTCTCAACGATATCTACTTCATAACCTGCATTAGCAATGTCAATAGCCGCTTGTATTCCTGCGATTCCTCCCCCAATAACAAGAGTTCTATGTGTTACTCCTATTTCTCCGGATATCAGCCCCGTATTTAATGCTACTTTAGCCACTGCAGCTCTAACAAGCGCGATAGCCTTCGGGGTTCCTTCCTCTTTAGTCTTATGTATCCATGAACAATGCTCGCGAATATTAGCAACTTCTAATAAATATGGATTCATGCCCGCTTCATTTGCTGCATTACGGAATGTTGCCTCATGCATTCTAGGTGAACATGACGCCACCACTACTCGATCTAGCTTTTGCTCTTTTATTGCATCTTTAATTAAATTTTGGCCTACTTCTGAACACATATATTGATAGTCTTTAGCATGTACAACTCCAGGCATTTTTTTAGCTTCATTTATAACTCTATCTATGTCTACAGTAGCCGCTATATTGCTTCCACACCAACAAACAAAAACTCCAATTCTCTGCAACTTAATCCCTCCTTTAAAAATAACAGTATCATTATCCTTCTGTAAAAATTACTTATTATACTTTCTAAGTGCACTTACAATCGCCTGCTGTGGCATTTTATCATCTATTTTCCCAAATACGTCATCAGCTGATAATTTGCTTTCTCCTGTGCGTCTAATTATGATAAGCCTAACTGCCTCTAAAACTTTTGCAATATCTATTTCCCTAGGACACCTCTGTGCACAAGTAAAACAGGAAGCACATCTCCAAATGGTTTTGCTCTCCATAACCTTATCCAATTGTCCTGTCTGAAGTAGTCTTATAACCTGATGAGGTAGTATATCCATACCCTCGCTTGCAGGACAGCCTGCTGAACATTTTCCACATTGGATACAATCCCGTATTCTTTGTCCACTTATTTCAGAAATTTGATCTATTTCTTTTGATTTCTTGTCAGAAAAAATTTTAACTCTTTTCATTGCACTATCCCCTCCTAACTTATTTGACACCTAAAGCTTCAGCTAAAAGCTCGGTGAAATAACTAATAGATAGTTTATCTTTTGCTCCGCCTTTACTGTGTTCTAGATTATATTTACAAAGCGGGCATGCGGTAACGATTTCATTTGCATCATGCTTAACAGCTGATTCAATGATATTGTCTGTCATATTGTTTACAAGATCCTTTTGATCTAAACAAAGGTATCCACCACAGCACTCCGTTCTATATGGGTATTTTATAGGAGTAGCTCCAATAGCTTTTATAAAATCTTCTATAATAGAAGGATTTTCTGGATCATCAAAGCTCATTTCGGTACTAGGACGAAGAAGAAGACATCCATAATAAGCTCCAATCTTCCTACCTGTAAGAGGATTCGTTACTTTTTCAGCTAGCTTATCAAATCCTATTTCATCTCTAAGCACTTCAAGATAATGAAGAACCTCTGTCTCTCCAACATATTCTTTTTCGAGCTCCAAATAGTTGTTAACCTTTGTTCTTATATCATCTTTATTCTTCATGTCGCCATTGACCCTTTTAATTACGTGATGGCATGCTGCACATAAAGTGACTAATTTTTCATTTTTGTCTCTTGCGCTCGCAAGACTTCTTACAGCTGATAATTTAGTGGCTATCTCATCAGTGGCTAGAGGATATACAGCACCGCAACATTGCCACTCTTTTTGCTCTTCAAGTTCAAACCCTAAAACTTTTGCAGAATCTAGTGCAAATTTTTCTAATTCCTGAGCTTTCGTCTTTAATGTACAACCTGGATAATAACTATATTTCATCTTTATTCATCTAGACCTTTAAATAAACAAGTCTAGATTTACACCTCCCTTCGATTTTGTTAATATTTTAACACTTATTAGTAAAAAATTTTGATTTTCTCTATTTAATACTTAAACTTTTTATAAAATTGTGGTAATTGTCTTATGTACTTGTTAAAAGTATATCATACGTTTTTCTAAATTGAAAATACGATTAAACTATGATATAATAGTTTAAACTTATATATATGGAATATATTATAAAATCAATGAATTTCAGCATTGTAATTATTTAATTTGTTAATATTTTAACATCAATTAGTAAACAAATATATTTTATTCTTTTTTTTGCATATATGTATTTTTAATACAATATAATTTCATTTATTTTTGCGTTAAAATCATAACATACATTTTACATACTAAAAATTTTACTTAACTACGATATCGTAATTAAAATAATTGGGGGAGGATATGTTATGGAGTTAAGACAGTTACAGTATTTTCAAATGGTTTGCCAATTAAATAATATTACACAAGCTGCCGAAAAACTTTATGTAACTCAGCCTACTATTACTAATTCCATCAAAAATCTAGAAAAAGAATTGTCTATAGTACTCTTTGACCGATCTAAAAAACAGCTTCTACCCACAGCAGAAGGAAGAGTTTTTTTAAAAAGGGTAGATGAGATTTTAAGACAAGTAGACAATGCTACTTCAGAAATGAAGGAATACCATGACGTTAAAAAGGGCTTACTGACAATAGGTGTCCCTCCAATGATTGGTACTTTTTTATTCCCCAAATTACTTATTAATTTCCAAAAATCATATCCAAACATCAAGCTTAATATTACCGAATATGGGTCTAATACAATAAAACGTATGATAGAAAAGGAAGACATTGATTTGGGTCTCATTATCGCTGATTCCACCAATAAATTATTATCCTCCCTTCCCATTTCAAATAGTGAGATCGTCATCTGTTTTAAAAAAGAACACCCCTTAAGTAAACAATCAACCATTACATTTAAAGATATTAAAAGCGAACCTATTATCTTACTAAACGAAGGCTTTTACATAAGGCAAAAGGTATTGGAATCATTTAACGAATCCAATATTCAGCCTAATATTATTTTATCGTCTACCCACTTAGAAACCATCAAGGGTCTTATTACCAGTGGAGTTGGCATTTCATTTTTATTAAAGGAAATTTTTGAAGAAAATGAAAAAATATCGTCACTTTCATTAAATCCTTCTATTCCCATAAAAATTTCTTTAGTTTGGAAAAAGGATCATTCTCTATCAAATGCTTCAAAGGCATTTATAGATCTCATAACTGCAAATCCCATAGATTAATTCCCTTTCAATACATAAGCTGCATGAAAATAAATGTACCTCACAAATAAGAACTACAGTTTTTTTTCTGTAGTTCTACTTCCAGATATTCTAGCACCCCTCCCCCTCCCTTTAACATTTCATAACAACCTCCCAAAACTAATACAAAAATAAAAATATCTCCCATTACAT
>JBLHPD010000079.1:0-19445 GCA_047624165.1 Clostridium sp.
TTTCTCAAGCTCTCTTGATAAAACACTTCTTCCTCTTGCTGGAAATCCGACATAAAATCTTGCTTCGATTTTATTCTCATCTACAATTATTGAAGTCCTATCTAATATTTCTTGTGGACATTTGCTTATTGCTATTAAGCCGCTCTTCCCAGAACCAAAAACTTTTTGGGAGCACTTATTTATATTAGAATAAAATTCTCTTGTTAAATAATCTGCTATTGCAATATTTTTTATTTTATTATCAAAAAGTTCCTTTGGAAATTTAGCAACGTTTTGATTTACAATTACTCTAATTCTTGATGGTGATGCAAATGGATCACCTTGAACATGATCTATGCAAAGCACAAAATTTCCAAAATCATATTCTCCTTCTAAATCCTTATACAACCTATAGCTTTTCCCATCGATTCTGTCTATTTCTCTTTTTAGTACTTCTGAATTCCTCATATAGCTCTCCTCTTATGTCTTTATATAATAATTTTCTGTTTCTTGCAATGTAAAAAAGCTACTAAACTATAAATGTTCTGTTTAGTAACTTTACAATCTATCTTCCACTGCCTTGTTATTTTATTGAACTTAGTTATTTTAATTGAACTTATATTAATTATACCATCTTTACTTGTTGTATCAACAAGTATCTAAATTATATAAAACATAATTGCAATTATCACAACAGCTTTTATAAATTTTTTTACAATTCACAAAATGTTAGTAGAACTGCCTTTTTTATGACACATTAAAAACTTACTGTTAATAACCACAATAAATCAATAGAAGGCGCAACCTTTAAAAATGGCACTTTTACAGGAGAAGCAGATGGATTTAAGCCAGGACTTAAAGTATCTGTTGAAATTGTGAATAATGTAATTACTTCCATTGGAATTATTGAACATAATGAAGTTAATTCAAGATTTTATCAAAAGGCTTTTGACAGCATTCCACAAACTATACTTGATAATCAAAGTACTGAAGTAGATACTACTTCTGGAGCAACTTTTACCTCCATAGGTATAATGAATGCGGTGAATGATGCTCTATCACAAGCGTTAGTAGCTGGAACATTGCCAGGCACTCAGCAATTGCCTCAGAATCGTGGGCATGGTAAGGGTGATAGAGATAGAAATTAGCTTAAGTCTTGCATAATACCTTCAGTTCAAAACTCTAAAAAATCCATTAGTAAGCGAATTATAAGGATTATAATGTTATAATAGATACATTAATACTTGATAAGAGGCGACTTACATGAAATGGATAAGAAAAGATGTATTTAATTTAGCAATCCCAATAATGACAGAACAATTATTTGTTATATCTTTGGGTATGATAAATACTATGATGGCTGGACATATAGGGAAGGAAGCAGTGTCTGCAATTGGAATGGTAGATTCCATAAATAATATATTTATAGCATTTTTTTCCGCACTTGCAATTGGCGGAATGGTTGTTGTAGCTCAATTTATTGGTCAGGGGAATATAAAAAAAGCTAATGCTACTATGAAGCAGGCGCTCTTTTCTGGACTTATAATTACTTTTATAATAACTCTCATTATGTTTTTATTAAAAGACCCTATAATTGCGGTACTTTTCGGAAACGCTGAGCCCGCAGTAATAAGTAATGCACATACATATTTAAGCATAACTTTACTTACTTATCCATTAATAACTATTGATTTAGTTGCGAATGGACTCCTTCGTGGAGCTGGAGATACAAAAACTCCCATGAAAGTTAGTATCTTTATGAATATTATAAATGTGAGCTTAACCTACACTTTTATAAATATTTTTGGTATGGGAATAGTAGGAGCAGCACTTGGAATAGCTATTGCTAGAGTTAGTGGAGGTTTAATTATATTAATAGTACTTATACGTGGTTCAAAAATCCTAAAACTAACAAATATAAAAAAATTCAAATTTGATAAATCATTATTGAAACTTATATTTGGCATTGGAGTTCCTGCAAGTATTGAATCCTTACTTTTTCATGGTGGAAAGTTAATTACTCAAATTTTTATAGTAAATATGGGAACTATAGCAATTGCATCAAATGCAATTGCTGGCTCAGTAGCTACTCTGCTTAATGTACCAGGAAATTCTTTAGGTATTGCTGCAACCGCCCTTATTGGAAGATATATGGGTAAAGGGGAACTTAAAGAGGCTGAGAATTCACTATCCTATATTACAGTGCTTTCAACTATTTTTTTAACTGTGATTGCAGTAATATCTATTCCCTTTGCGGGGAAGATTGTATCACTATTTACTACTAATGAAGAAATAATCCATTTAGCATCAACTGTACTTATAATAAATTCTGCATGTATTCCCTTATGGTCAATATCCTTTGTTTTACCATCAGGTTTAAAAGGAGCAGGGGATGTAAAATATACACTGGTAACTGCAATTATAGGGATGTGGGTTTTTAGAATTACATTAGGTTATTTACTTGGAGTTGTATTAAATTTTGGACTGGTAGGAATATGGATAGGTATGATCATCGATTGGGTTGTTCGCGGTTGTCTTTATTGCATACGGTTCAAAAAAGGCAAATGGAAAAGTAAGACTGTAATAAAAATGACAGAAACCTCTTAACGTGAAAGGGGATAACTAAATGTTATCTCCTTTCTAATTTATCTTTAAAATTCTCATAATTCTTTCTGTAGCTTTTTCTAATAAATTACTTGCATCCGCTATCGCCTCTTCAAGTTGCATAGGCTTATCTACAATAGAAAAAATACTATTAAATCCTTTGTCATATAGCGTTTCTACCCCCTTTCCTATTCCTCCTGCTATAGCTATAACTGGGATATTATATTTTTTAGCAATCTTTGCTACTCCAAATGGAGTTTTTCCAAATGCAGTTTGATAATCTATCATACCTTCCCCTGTAATAACTAGATCTGCATCTTTTGTACGCTCCTCTAGATTTGTAGTTTCAATTACAATGTCTATTCCTCTTTTAAGCTCCGCATTAAAAAAGGCAAGAAGTCCTCCTCCCACTCCACCTGCCGCTCCTGACCCAGGAATGTTTTTTATTTCAATATTCAAATCTCTTTTAATTACATCTGCATAATTAGATAAATTTTTATCAAGAATTTTTATCATTTCATCATCTGCACCTTTTTGAGGTCCAAATATATGAGCAGCACCGTTAAGACCACATAGTGGATTATCTACATCGCAAGCCGCAATTATAATAGATTCTTTTATTCTTGGATCCATGCCTTTTACATCTACGGTGTATAACTTTGCTAAGCTTTCGCCTCCACACCCTATATCCTCACCTTTTCGGTCTAAAAACTTTACTCCTAAGGCACTTAACATACCTGTCCCACCATCATTTGTTGAACTTCCGCCAATACCTATTATAATGTTCCTACACCCCCTGTCTAAGGCATTTTTTATCAACTGACCAGTGCCATAAGTAGTAGTTTTCATTGGATTTCCTTCTTCTTTAGTAATAAGTGGAAGTCCTGATGCTGCTGCCATTTCTATAACTGCAGTTTTACCATCTCCTAAAATTCCATAAAAAGCCTTTACCTCTTTTAACAGTGGACCTTTAACCTCTACTTTTATAATCTTTCCCTCTGTTCCATCCACAAGAGATTGAACAGTTCCCTCTCCTCCATCTGCCATCGGTATTTTTACAATATATGCTTTCGGATAAATTTTTTTTATTCCACGTTCCATACAATCAGCCACTACCTGAGCAGTTAAACTTCCTTTATATGAATCAGGCGCAATTACAATTTTCATTCTTTCCTCCCTTTTATTTACTACATTAGATGTTACTTACATACCCAGGTGGTTAAATTATATTTAATCATTTACAATATTTATTGGGTTCGCCGAAAGAAATTTTTTAAGGTTATCAATAGCAATATCCATAAGCCTTTGTCTTGACTCAATTGGTGCCCAGGAAATGTGTGGTGTTATAATGCAATTTTTAGCTTTTAGTAATGGGTTATCTTCCTTTATTGGTTCACTAGACACAACATCTACTGCTGCTCCTGCTACTTTCCCACTATTTAATGCCTCTGCTAGATCTCCTTCCACAACCAATGGACCTCTTGAATTATTTATTATCATAATCCCATCTTTCATTTTTGCAATCGTATCCTTATTTATGATACCCTTTGTACTTTCAAATAAAGGGCAATGTAGCGTTATAACATCCGAATTAGTAAGCAGAGTATCCATGTCCACATATTTCATTGTAGTGCATTCTAAGTCTTTGTTCTGATATGAATCAAATGCTATTATGTTCATACCTATAGCTTGAGCTATTTTAGCGGTCATTTTGCCAATCTTTCCATATCCAATAATGCCCATGGTTTTTCCTGAAAGCTCAATTAATGGATAATTCCAGTAACACCAATCTATATTATTTGACCATTCTCCTCTTTTTACTGAATCACTGTGAGCCCCTATATGATGACACATTTCAAGCAAAAGTGCTATTGCCATTTGGCTTACTGCATCTGTACCATAAGTAGGAATATTTGATACTTTAATTCCTTTTTCTTTTGCTGCTTCCACATCTACTACATTGTAACCAGTTGCTAGAACTCCGATATATTTTAAATTTTCTGTTTTATTGAATGTTTCTCTAGTCAAGGGGGTTTTATTAGTAAATACTATTTCTGCGTCTGCAATTCTTTCAATAATTTTGTCTTCTGGTGTACGATCATATATTGTTACGTCTCCACTGCTTTTTAGACCGTCCCATGATAGATCTCCTGGATTTAAAGTATAACCATCTAAAATAACTATTTTCATATTAGCATCTCCTTATTATATATAGTGTACTTGATTGTATAATGGATTATTTTATTTTTTAGCAATTACTTAAACTATCTTACATCATTAAATTTATTTATAAATGATACTATTCTATTGGTTATGGCTTCACTACTCAAGCCATATTTATGCAGCAACTTTTCATAATCACCAGACTCTGCAAAAGTGTCATCAATTCCTATTACTTCAACTGGAACTGGACAACGAGAACACACTACCTCTGTAACAGCACTTCCTAGTCCTCCATATATACTATGTTCTTCTATTGTCACTAAAAGTCCTGTTTCTTTTGCACATTTTATTATTAATTCTCTATCTATAGGTTTTATAGTGTGTATATTTACAATCCTTGCACTAATGCCTTCATTTTCAAGCTTATCCGCTGCTTCCAATGCTTTGGATACCATATATCCTGTAGCAATTAAGGTAATATCATTTCCCTCACGAAGAACTACTCCCTTTCCTAATTCAAACTTATAGTTTTCATCATATATATATGGATGCGCCGCTCTGCTAAGTCTTAAATACACTGGTCCCTGTATTTCTACTGCGGCTTCTACCGCTTTTTCTGCTTCTATTGCATCTGCAACAGATATAACCGTCATACCTGGCAAGGCCCTCATAAATGATATATCATCTATTGAATGGTGAGTTGCCCCATCATAGGAATCTGATAATCCAGCATATGCACCTGCTATTTTAATATTTGCACCACCATAACATCCGAGTGTTCTAATTGGATCTGCAGCTCTTAACACCATAAATGCTGCAAAAGTATTTATAAAGGGAATCATTCCGCAAGAAGCTAGTCCTGCCGCCATCCCAGCCATATTAGCTTCAGCCACGCCCACATTGAAAAACCTTTCAGGGTATTTGGCCCCAAATAATCCACTTTTTGTAGATGAGGAAACATCTGCATCCAATACTACAATATTTTTATTAGTTGCTCCTAGCTTTAATAGTGTCTCTCCATATGCATTTCTTATAGCCTTTTTCATTTTTCATCCTCCTCTAGCTCAGCCATAGCTTTTTCATATTCCTCATTATTAATAGGTTTACCGTGCCATATATTTTTACCTTCCATGAAAGAAATTCCTTTACCCTTTACGGTCTTTGCAATTATGATTGTAGGTTTATCAATGCTTTGTTTAGCGATGTCAATCGCCTCTGATATTTGATCTACATCATGTCCATCTATGTTTATTACATTCCAGCCAAAAGCTTCCCATTTTTTAGTAATATCTAGCATTGGCATTATTTCATCAACTGTGCCATCCAATTGTACTCCATTGTTATCTAATATAACTATCATGTTGTTAAGTTTAAATTTTGAAGCTGCCATTGCAGCTTCCCATACTATTCCTTCCTGAAGTTCTCCGTCTCCCATAAGGACATAAACATAACTGTTTATATTTTTAAGTTTATTACCTATCGCCATCCCTGCTGCTGCAGAAACACCGAGTCCAAGTGGTCCTGTTGAGAGATCAATTCCAGGTGTTTCTTTCTCGCAAGGGTGTCCTTGAAGAATGCTGCCCATCTGTCTAAATCCTTTAAGTTCTTCCTTTGAAAAAAAGCCTTTCTCAGCTAATGCCAGGTAAAGCATTGGTGCTGCATGTCCTTTACTTAATATAAATCTATCTCTATCAGGGTTAGACGGGTCTTTTGGAAAAACTCTCATTTTTTTAAAGTATAAAGTAGTGATAATTTCTGTGGCAGAGAGTGATCCACCGGGATGCCCTGTCTGAGCCTTATGCAACATTTGTATTAAATCTATCCTAAATTTTCTACACAGATTATTAAGATATTTAGTAGTTTCTATACTTAATGACATGCTATCTCTCCTTTTACTTATGATTTAAACAGGTTTTAATCATATATATTTATACTATAGTTGAGCCCATGCAGCGTTTAATACCCTCTTAGCATTAGCAACTACTAAATCTGGGTCTTCATACCCAAATGGTTTAACTTCAAAGCTTACTATAGGTCTTTTCTCTTCATTTAAAAATCCTATGTCTTTTAACACTCTCAAATACTCCGTTAGCTCTGCAACATCACATTCTCCATTAGGAAATCCAAACCTTGGGTGTTGATCACCGTAAGCAGGCATTGATGGATCTGCTACAACGCAATTGCCCATATGAGCGTGTAGTATATAATCCTTTATTGGGAGAACTGATTGTTCAATTGTTTCATGTAGCTGTGGGATATGGCTTAAATCAACCATTAATCCAAAGTTGTTATATTCTTTTCTTATTTCCTCTGCATATCTTTTGGCCAGTTTCACTGGGCCTATTAACGATTTTTTATCTACATCATAATCAAATACCTCTAAAAGAACGTTTATACTTCCTTTTTCTTTAGCATACCTACACAGCTCTTTTGTGGATTTAACTAAAGCCTCAAAAGCCTCTTCAATTTTATCCCCAGAATATTTTCCGCTAAGGAATGCAAAGCCTGCTGCATTCATCTCATAAGCTTCGTCAATTCCCTCCTTAAGAGTGGCCAAAGCCTTAAGTCTTTCTTCTTCATCTATATTGTTTATGTTTAATCCAGTTGTAAGAAGTCTTGGTTGTGCACCATATGCGACAGTCATATGCGCTGTATCTAGAATCTTTTTAGTCCTTGTTCTCACGTCTTTATCTTTAATCCATGATATTTCAACAGCATCAAAGTAATCATCTAAGGCTATCTTTCTTAGTGTCTCTTCTATTGGTCCCTCACCTTTTATACAATTGGGATAAGCCATAAAGTGGATTAAGCCTACCTTCATATATTTGTGTATTGATTCATTCATTTTATTTGCCTCCTTAATTACTGTTTTATCTAGTTAATTTTATCTTAATTCATGCAGTAGTCATCTTTACTTTTCACATATCATATTTTTTTAAGCTTATTAAGGTTTGTTTAAGCTGATCGATGCATAGGGTTGGGCTTGATAAAACTGTACACCCGCAGATCTTTTCGATTATATTCTGCAAATGAGCCATGGACGCTTGCGCTAAAACAACTACATCCTGCTGCTTCACTTCTATGGCCATCTGCTTTAACAAATCATCATGATGTCTAATGTCACCGGCCTTAATTGCATCATAAGCTTCACTGCAAACTATTATAGAAAGTTCTAGATGCTTATTTAACTTCGCGGCTTCTCTAAGCAGACCGAATTTTGTTGGCTCTATAGTACTTCCGGCAGTTGCCATTATTGTAATTTTGGTGCCACATTCCACTGCTTTTTTTATCATAGCTTCATCTATTGTTATAATAGGAATTTTTATGAAGGGCTTAATTTTTTCTACAGTTGGTGATAGTGTGGAGCATGTTACAACTATTGCATCTACTTCCGCCATTTCCGCATTTTTTAAAAAAGAAAACAGTCTGTTCATGTTTCCCACTGTAAACTCACCTTTTTCCGCCGGATCACTGGCAAGGTATTCATCAAGGGTATTTATCACCATTATATTGCCTAGTGCTTCCTTTACTTTGTCTTCAAAGGTATTTAGCACACTTTTCACAGTGTGTAGTAATGCTATCTTAGCCATTTTGTCTACCTCCATATATACTTTCTAATATAGGTCTTAAATGCTTAATTGCACCTTTGGCCGCTGTTTCCTGATGTGGCGCTTGGAATATTTCAGTACAAAATGCTCCATTATATCCAACACTTTTAAAGGTATTTATAATCTTTTCAAAATCCAAACCACATTGACCTGGATATCTTCTATTATTATCAGCCAAATGCACATGGATGTTGTAATCAGAGTATTTTTTTATTGTTTCATACATGTCCTTTTCTTCAATATTTAAGTGGAATATGTCCATCATTAAACTGAAGTATTCATTGTCTACATCCTTTATAGCCTTAACAGCCTCCTCAACAGTATTTATAAAATTTGTTTGCATAATAGTTACTGTCTCAAGAGCAATTTTTACGTTTTTCCTTCCTGCATAGTCGCTTATATCCTTAAAAGCATCTATTGCATACCCATAGGAAACCTCTCTCGGAAGTTCAGCACAATACTGACCTCTTACTCTTCCAATATTTATATATGCTCCAAGATATGAAGCAAAATCTATTATCCCTTTTACTCTTGCTCGTGCATTTAGTCTTACTTCAGCACTCTTATCCATGAAAGAGAGCTTTTGCTGTCCAAATATTTCTCCAGTACAAACCAGCACAACATTTAACTTATTCTTTTCTGCTTCTCTTTTCACTTCATCCCAATCTAACTCCAATGGATTCAGTGTCATAAGCTCTACACCGTCATAGCCTAATTCACCTAACCTTCCAAAGCTGTAATCTAGCTTTCCTTGAAAGGCTGTTACCGCAGGAGATATCGCAACATCAGGAGTTGCAACCTGATAACATAGCTTCATATTTAATCCTCCTCCATAATTTTCGCTAAGGCTTCATTTAAAACCCTCTTTGAGCCCGCTATAACTAACATTTCATCCTCATAAGGTCTAGGTTTTACTTCGAAGCTTACTATAGGTGGATTTTCTATATTTAGATATCCTATTTCTAATATTACCTTTAAAAATTCTACTAATTCCTCTACATCGTTTTCACTGTGTGGAAATCCGAAACGTGGATGTAAATCTCCGTAGGCTTCCAAACTAGAATCCTTCACTACTGCATTTCCAATGTGAACATGCCTTACATATTCTTTTATAGGCAGAAGAGCTTGTCTTGGAGTTTCTCTTAATTGTGGCAGATGACTTAAATCCACCATTATTCCAAAGTTTTTATGCTCGCTAGAAACCTGCTTTGCATAACGTTTTACAAGCTCCACTGGCCCTAAAATGCTTTTTTTATCTATATCGTAGTCAAAGACCTCTAAAAGAACAATCATATTACCTTTTCGAGCTGCATAACTGCATAATTCACTTGTGGATCTGACTAATGCTTCCAAGGCCTCTTCTTTTTTTTCTTCTACATAATGACCACTTAAAAAAGAGAAATCTACAGCGCCCATATAATAAGCCTCATTTATTCCTTTTTTAAGCTCTCCAACTGCTTTTACTCTACCTTCTTCATTTAAATCATTTATATTAAGTCCATTGCATAAAAGTCTAGATTGCCCACCATAGGCGGGGGTTAGCTTACTAACTTCAAGCAATTGTTTAATTTGTTCCCTTGCCTCTTGATTTTTTATTTCTCCTATTTCAATAACATCAAAATAATCATCTAATGCAATTTGTTTAAATGATTCAATCAGACTTTCTTTATTATTAAATGAAGAAGGAAATGCCATGCTGTGAATTATACCTATTTTCATATAATTTCTTAAGCTTTTCATACATTTCCCCTTTAAAATTTATATAATTATCTTTCAGTAATTATAGGTTTATTCCTTTTGATAATTTTTTTAATTATTTTTCTAATAGTTGGGGCTGAGCAAAAGCTAACTATTAAGACAATCAAGGTTACACTTATCTTGCTACTTACAAATATACTTAAACTTCCATTTGACATATCAAAAGCTTGCCTTGTATATGTTTCAAGCATTGGTGTTAAAACATATGCCAATAATAATGGTGCTGCCGGTATGCTAGCAAGGCTCATCGTATAGGCAAAGAGCCCCATACAAATCATTAATACTACATCAAACATACTGTTGTTTACTGAATAGGTACCCACTATACAAACCACAGATATAATTGGCACCATAACAGAGCTAGGTACTCTAACAACCTTCATCATAAGTGGTATACATAAAAAGGCTATAATTAAGCATATGATGTTTCCAATGTACATTGAACCTATAAGTCCCCATACAAAATCCGGATTTTCCTTAAACAATAGTGGCCCTGGTGTTAACCCCCACATCATAAGTCCGCCTAAAAGTACAGCGCTTGTTCCAGAACCTGGTATTCCTAATGTAAGTAGAGGTGCAAAGGCTCCAGCTGCTGCTGCATTATTAGCTGCTTCTGATGCGGCCACTCCTTCTATTGCTCCTTTTCCTATTTGATCTCGATTCTTATTAATCCTTTTTTCCATAAGGTATGAAAGAAAGGCTGCCGTAGTCGCCCCTGCTCCAGGAAGCACTCCAATAAATGTACCTAAAACACCTGTACGAAGCGTTACAGGTAGAATTTTTTTAAAATCATCCTTTTTAAGTACACTTTCTCTAAATGTTACTTTCTTTATGCCATCTGTTTTATAGTTATTTCTGTTTGCTACCATATCTATAACTTGACTAAATCCAAACATACCTATTACTAAAGGTATAAATGGTACACCACTTAAAAGATTTGGGTTCCCAAAACTAAACCTAGGCTGACCTATTGCTTTATCTATACCCACTGTAGCAATCATTATTCCTAGTGCCGTTGCTACAAGACCTGCAGTTGGCTTTTCACCCAATATCCAACCTATTGATGTTAATGCGAATAGTATTAGAAGTGCAAGCTCTGGTGGTCCAAAAGCCAATCCCGCATCAGCTAGTATAGGTCCTGATATGGTCAATATAATTATTCCAATGGTTCCTCCTATAAAAGATGAAACAGCGGCGGTTGATAGTGCCGTACCAGCCTTTCCACTTCTAGCTAATGGATATCCATCTATAGCGGTACATACTGCTGGTGAATCTCCAGGAATATTTAAAAGAATAGCACTGAAGGATCCGCCATACATGTTTGAGTAATATAATGCAGCAAGTCCAATTATTGCTGTAGTTGGAGGTAACTTAAAGGTAAGCGGCATAAGCAACGCTACTCCAGCTAATGATCCTATACCTGGCATTGCTCCAACTACAAGTCCTAATACAGCCCCCATTAATGCAGACAATAGATTAGGAAAAGTTAATGCTACTTGGAACCCCTGCATTAGTAAATCAAAATTGTTCATATTCTCAACTCACTTTCATTTATATTAAACACTATAACATTGATTCAAATAGTCCTATAGGCATAGGCACTCTAAGCCAAAGCACAAACATTACATAAATTGCTGCAGCACAGCCTATTCCTATACTCAAAGAACTTTTAGTTGTATGATGCTCTATATACTTAAGCCATACACAAACATAAATAGCCATTGAAAGTATCATGCCTACAACATAAGAAAGCATTATCAATCCTATAAGAGCAACCGCGGGTAAAAATGCTTTCCAAGTAAAGTTGCTTTGCGATTTGTCTTTTCTTTCTGACACAAGTGATAATACGCAGAATAGTATAGCCATAAGACCCGCGATTACTGGAAAAAATCCTCCTCCCGGGCCCTTTCTCACCCAAACCCCATATATGAAACCATTTATTATCCAATAAATTCCCATGATAATTGAAAATATATAAACAAATTTTTTCAAATAAGATCACTCCTTTGCTAATGCCCAATGTTTATTTCATAACACCGAGTTCTGTAAATACCTTTTTATAAAGTACTATTTGTTCTTCAAAGAACTTCTTTGTATCAGCAGCATTCATATAAGCAGGAGTTAAAAGGCTTTTTTCTATATACTTTGTCTTCCACTCATCACTTTCAGTAACCTTCTTTAACATATCGTCATAGAACTTTACAGCTTCTGCTGGCATATCTGGGGGGCCTGCTATAGCTCTAACTTCTCTAACCTCTATTTTCTCATAACCAAGTTCCTTAAATGTAGGTGTATCTTTAAATACCCCTCCAATTCTTTCTGCTGAGAATGCTGCCACTGGAACAACTTTACCTGCTTTAATTTGTCCCATTGCTTCTGAGGGATTAAATATAGCTGCATCTACGTGACCACCTAATAGTGCTGACATAGCCTCTCCAGAACTACCAAACTGAACATAAGTAAACTTAGATTTTGTATACTCATTCAATAAACTATATGAAAGATGATCACTATTTCCTCTTTGAGCCCCACCTATTTTTATACCTTCTGGATTTTCTTTTACAGCGTCTAGAAGACCCTTAAGGTCTGTAAACTTAGAATCTTTCATTATGCATAACGTTAAATCATCAAAGGCTACTACTCCAATATATGTTAGCATTTCAGCCTTAACATCCCAATTGTTAACATAGGAACCCATAACTTGTCCTGAGTGAAGCACCATTATAGTATTTGGATCTGCTTTTTTAGCATTTATGTTTGAGAATGCTACTGCTCCAGAACCACCACCCTGGTTTAAAATCATAAAGTTTTTAGGTGAGAATTTATTTTTAAACGCTAAATCTGCTATTGTTCTTGCATTTAAGTCACTTCCACCTCCAGCACTGGAAGGTACTATAAATTGAATTTCTTTATCTGGTGCCCAATCCTTCTTTTCTTCCTCAACATTTGTTGTTTTTGTGGCACAACCACCAAGGATGCTTGCAGATAACATGGCTGAAATAACAAGACTAAATACTTTTTTCATTTTCTTCCCCCTCATATTTTTATATTATAAATTTATTAGGATACATTTTTTCTCTATCACATAAAGCTATTCTTGCAGCCATCTTCACTGCATTTTCAAAAGCTGCAGTCTTTGCTACTCCTTTGCCTACAATGTCATAGGCTGTTCCATGGGATGCTGTCACTATAGCTGCTGGGAATCCACCGGATATTGTTATCCCCTTTTCAAATCCCTTTAGTTTCATCGCTATCTGTCCCTGATCATGATACATTGTAACTACTGCATTAAACTCACCTTGAAATGCTTTTATAAATAGTATATCTGGTGGATACGGTCCTACTGCATTTATTCCAATTTTTTTTGCCTCCTCCATTGCAGGAAGAATTATTTCAAGTTCTTCTCTCCCACAAAGTCCATTTTCTCCAGCATGTGGATTCAATGCAGCTACAGCGATACGTGCATTTTCTACTCCTGTTCGCTTTAATGTTTTATCCAAAAGCCTCATTGATTTAAGTATGGATTCCACTGATAGATTATTGCTAATCTCCTTAATAGGTATATGACTAGTAACGCGAGAAGTCCACAATTCATCAAGTACGTTTATTTCTCCAAAGGGTTCTGTCTGATTAAATAGATTTGCAAACAAATAATGCTCACTTTCATAATTGAAGCCTGCTTTTTTAAGTGATGCTTTATTTAAGGGGGCAAAACAAAATCCATCAATCATGCCCTCTTTATATAGGTTTACAGCAGTTACGAGCATATCTCCTGAGGCCTTGCCACATTTGACGTTTAGCTCACCTAAATTTATTTCCTCTGGATCTAAGTTCCTCTGATTAAGAACTGGGATTCCTTTCTTCCAGTCTGCCGACGCAATGTTATCGATTACACCGTGTTCAAAATCCACCTTCGCAATCTTCATTCCCTGCCTCAGAACTCTTAAGTCACCGATTATAACAGGATAGCAGTATTCATTTAATATACCTTTTGCTGCTACCTTTGCAACAATTTCAGGTCCTACACCAGCCCCATCCCCAAGAAGTATTCCTAATATAGGTTTATCCATGTTTGTTTTAGAAAACATCCTTAACTCCGCCTTTCTAAGTAGTTATTTTTTAAGTCATTTCTCTTTTTACACTTTTATATATAACAAGAGTCATGCCATCTTTATAAAAATTATCATAATTTTAAAAATATTTTTCGAAAATCTTTTTAGGCGTTAATAATGCTAGGTTAGGAACTAAGGAGTTGTTTTAAAACCACAAATATAATTTGTAAAATGTAAAATAATACATTTAATAAACAAAATTAAAACAAACAAGAATGAAACAAAATGTTTCATTCTTGTTTCAACATCATTACCTGAAACATATTATTATTCTTTTTTAAGTCTTCTCCATAAAGTAGTTCTACTTATTCCAAGAATTTTTGCCGCTTCTGATTTGTTAAAATTTGTGTTTTGCATAAGTTTAGCTATAGTATCCATATCATTTTCAAAAATAATTTCAGTTTCCTTAGATGCATTTTCATTATTCCTCTGCACTGTTTTCTTTTCTTGTTTATCACTACTTACTAATAATTCTTTCAAATTATCGCCTATTATATATTCAGACTCTGAAAATACTACCAGCCTCTCACATATATTTCTAAGCTCACGTACATTCCCTGGCCATTTATGATTTTTTAAAATTTCAATTGCTTCAACAGTAATCTTTGGTGTAAACTTATTAAACTTTCTACAGTATTTTTCTATAAAGTGCTTTGCTATAAGCTCGATATCATCACTACGTTCACAAAGTGAAGGTAATCTTAAATTTAATACATTAAGTCTATATAAAATATCCTGTCTGAACTTACCCTCTCTTACTTTTTCTTCGAGATCTAAATTACTAGAACAAATTATACGTACATCTATAGGCATAACCTTATGCCCCCCGACCTTTCTTATTTCTCTTTCCTGAAGCACACGCAAAAGCTTTGCCTGTAGGTTAATTGGAATTTCACTAACCTCATCTAAAAAAATAGTACCCTTATGAGCAAGTTCAAAAAGACCAACCTTTCCACCTTTAGAAGCACCAGAGAAAGCCCCCTCTACATACCCAAACAATTCACTTTCAAGAAGGTTTTCTGGAAGTGCAGCACAGTTTACTGCTACAAAAGGATCCAGTCTTCTACTACTAGCATTATGGATACTTTGTGCAAAAAGCTCTTTTCCTGTTCCTGTATCTCCAATCATAAGTATATTTGAATTCACATGACTGTATTGTGAAGCAATCTTTATGGTCTTTTTTAGTACAGCACTATTTCCTATAATATCTCCAAAGCTATACTTTGCTACTAACCCTTTGCTATTAAGTTCCTTTCTAATTTTACTTTCTATCTCTTGTATTTTATCAAAGTTTTGAAAAGTAATAACTACCCCCGCCTTATACGTTCCTGTCTTAATTGGAACTCGAGTTGAAATAATCATAGTATCATTAATGGTATTAATAATTCCTATCTCTTCTTCACCATTTTTAATTACTTTTGATAAGTCTAACCCTGGCATTATCTTGTTTATTGCATGTCCACTTACTTTTTTTATTTGAGGAATATTCAGTGCCTTGTATGCTGCTTTATTGAAAGCTGTGATTTTGCCATCTCTATCTACTGCAATTATTGCCTCCTTTGCATTTTCGAGTATTATTGTAAAAAGTTCTGCCTTAGCTCTTTCATTACGAATTACGCAGGCTGCATTTACGGCTTCTCTAATAGCTTGTTGTACAGCTTCTTTACCAGTATGTATCCATACGCAATTCCTACCCATGTTCTTTGCAATATTATAAGTCATAAGTCCGCTGACAATTGCATCTGCACCATGATCCTTTGCATTCTCGATAGCATATGTAGATTCCTCTTCATTTTCAATTTTAAAAATTTCTATCTCCACACCCATTATTTCAGCTAAACTATTTGCTCCGAATATCATAGATTCCATGCCTATTACTGCAATTTTTTTAGGATTGTACTTTCTTTTACATTCATCTATGGCTCTTATAACATCATAACCTGTAACCGCTATTTCAATCACGGACATTTGAGGCATGTTTTTCTTTAAGGCAAGGTAAGTTACGCCTCTTGCAATAATAATATCTGAGTCACAGTCTTTAAGGAATGCCTCTTGAGTTCCTATAATTTGAGCAGTGTCAAGAATAATATCTTCTTCATCTACTTCGCTTAGTATATTATATACTTCATCTTTTATTTCGTCATATGGAATAATGAATGTAACCTTTGTCATTTACTTCCTCTCCTCATAGAAACTCTGTTAATATCTTGTACTTTACAGGTGATTCTCGTATACATTTTCTTCTATCCTATAATAACATTTAATTAATTTTTTACATATATATACCATATTCTATGAGTTATTTTAATATCCTTTATATAATTCACTATACATTCAACCATTATATATATTTTTACATTTAATTAAGTTTAATCCCTACTCTTTTGCTAATAAAAATACCTACCAAATTGAATTTTACAATTTGATAGGTATTTTCTATACCTTACTAAATTTCGCTAAGGATATTATCATCTAATTATTTCATTATTATTTCACCAATTTCTTTAAAACCATCACAGTTCTACTAGGTGAATATATAGTAACTCCAATTTTATTTTTCCTATGCGAAAGCTTCTTGGTGTGGTAAATGTAATCTGTTGCTATTCTAGATAAGCCACCAAATACTTCCTCATCGCTATTAAACACAATTTTATATTCACCCATTTCGCAAGTAGGGAGTTCATACTCAGAGAAAGAAACAGATGCGTTAAAATTAAATAGAAATACCAACCCACCTTTTCGATACGCAAGTAATTTATGTTCTTCATCTGTCCAAAGATTTTCAACATCAGTTGCACTTAAGACATTATTGGCTTTCAATAAAGCCACCATTTCTCTATCAAAATTTGATAAATATTCATATTTAAGCTCTTTGTTTTCCATTAAACTCCATTGTCTTCTTGCGTATTTATAACTCCAATTGTTACCTTCTCTTGGGAAGTCAATCCAATCTGGATGACCAAATTCATTGCCCATGAAATTTAAATAACCTTCTCCGCCTAAAGTTATCGTAATAAATCTAATAAGTTTATGAAGTTCAATTGCTCTACTTATTATTAAATTATCATCACTTTTCCCCATATGAAAATACATGTCCTTACCGCCTAAACGGAACATTAACGTCTTATCCCCTACAAGTGCCTGGTCATGAGATTCAGAATACCCTATATTTTTTTCCTTAGGCCTTCTACTCGTTAGTTCATGCCATATCTGATTCATGCTCCATTTTTCATCTGGTAGCTCTTTTAATATTTTCACCCAAAGATCAGGAACACCCATAGATAAACGGTAGTCGAAGCCTATACCACCAAAATCAACTGGCAAACACATTCCAGGCATTCCACTCATATCCTCTGCAATAGTTACTGCATTTGGCTTTACTTCCCTTATTAAATCGTTAGCAAATTGAAGATAAGTAATTGCTTCTATATCCGTATCCATACTAAAGTATTTACTGTAATCAGAAAATGATACTCCAAGTCCTTGGTGGTGATATAACATAGATGAGACACCATCAAATCGATACCCATCAAAATGGTATTCCTCTAGCCAAAACTTAATGTTTGACAAAAGAAAATGAAGAACTTCTGGTTTTCCATAGTTAAAGAGTTTTGTACCCCAAGCTGGATGATTGCCTTTAACACCAGTATGGAAAAATTGGTAATCAGTTCCATCAAACTCATTAATACCCTCCGCTATATTCTTAATTGAATGCGAGTGTACTAAATCAAGTAATACTGCAATACCCATAAGGTGGGCCTTATTAATTAATACTTTAAGCTCCTCTGGGGTTCCAAACCAGGAAGAAACAGCAAAAAAATTGGATACTTGGTAACCAAATGATGCATAATAAGGATGTTGCATTACTGCCATAAGTTGCACAGTATTGTATCCAGCAGCTTTTACCCTTGGAAGAATAATTTCTGTAAATTCATTAAAAGTACCCATACCTTCTTTTTCTTGTGCCATACCTACATGAGCCTCATATATAAACAATGGTTTGCTGGTATCAACATGAAATTTACTATCTTGCCATTTAAATGAACAATCTGGTTGCCAAATTTGTCCTACAAAATCGTGAGTCTTAAGATTCTGCACCGTACGCTTTATATAAAGAGGGATTCTATCTCTTGATACATTTTTAGCTACTACCCTTACCTTAACATATGACAAATGCTTTAATGCCTGTAACCCTGGCAAGAAGATCTCCCAATTTCCATTATCTTTTTTTTGCAATGGGTGCGACTTAGGATCCCAATTATTAAAATCGCCAATTAAATAAAGAGCATCGGCCTCAGGAGCCCATTCTCTATAAACCCATCCATCTCGGATTAAATGAAACCCGTAAAATAAATCTCCATTCGCAAAAGAATCAAAGCTTTTATTATTACCTAGCAACTTTTTTTTATAAGATGTATAACGTTCCACTCTAAGCCTAATATCCCTTTCAAATGGTTTGAGATATGGATCAATCTCCATTATTTTGATGTGTTTATTCTTCTTTTGCTTATCCTCCATTAAAAAGCTCCTTTCTATATGTAATTATTTATAAACAAAATTTTTATTACTATTATATCTAATTCGATTAAATATTTTCATTTCCTTTGTTCTTTTAACAATTAAAAAAGAAAAACATATTAGTAATACATAGTTTTAATAACTATGTATTGAATCCTTTATATTAATGTGGTATATTATTAATAAGCATCTGATAAATTTCTGCACTTACTATTTAATTTTATGGAGGTATATTATGGATATAAAAGATAGTTACATTTGTGTAGCATACGGTGATTCTATTACTAAGGGTATTATTTACGATGATGAAAAATCTAAATATGCAACTTTAAAAGAGAACTTTACAAGTATCTTAGGAGATAAAATGAAAGGTCCTGTATATAATGCAGGCAAATTTGGCAATACCATTATAAGGGGCGCACGTAAGATGTATAACGATGTCATCAAAAAGTCACCTGATATAGTTTTAATAGAGTTTGGTGGCAATGACTGTGACTATAAATGGGATGACATTGCTAAATATCCGGACATGGATTACAATCCAAATACTGATATTTTTACTTTCCGCGAAACACTAAGTGAAATGATAGACACATTGAAAATTAATCATATATTACCTGTACTTCTGACTTTGCCACCACTTGATCCTTTAAAATATTTTAAATGGATTACTAAAGAAGATTCTACTTCCGAGCAAAATATT
>JBLHPD010000080.1:0-19442 GCA_047624165.1 Clostridium sp.
TTATTATCTAAATTCGCAGTCATGCTGACATTTCCTCCATTAGGGGTGAATTTAAAAGAATTATCCAAAATATTTAATAGAACTTGTTTTAATCTATTTCTATCCACAAATACTTGAGGCAAATTTTCGTCTATTTCTAATGTAAGCTGGATATTTTCCTTTAAAGCTCTAGGCACTGACAGACTTTTTATATTAATTAGAATTTCCTCTAAATCAATGAAATCCTTCTTTATAGACACTTTCCCCGAGGATAATTTAGAGAAATCCAGCAAATCCTCAACTAGAAAAGTTAATCTATCAGATTCTTGTTCTATAATGCAAAGTCCCTCTTTAAGTTCTTCTTCATCTTCTAATTCACTAGAATTTAATATAATAGACCATCCTTTAATAGATGTGAGTGGTGTTCTTAGTTCATGTGAAACAGATGCAATAAATTCATTCTTAAGTCTTTCACTTTTTAGTATTTCTTCAGTCATATAGTTTAAGGTCTTTGCTAGTTGTCCTAATTCATCATCTGAATTTATATTGATTTTCTCATTATAATTTCCACTGGCCATTTTCTTTGCACCTATCATTATTTTTTTTATAGGTTTAGTAATAATACTAGAAATAAAAATACTAACTATTCCAGATAGCATAATAACAATTCCACCAGTAATTAAGAAAAATTTAGACAAATTATAAATGTCCTCATCAATCTTCTTAAGTGAAGTTATAAACCTCAATACCCCATTTATTTCACCTTTATAAAATAAGGGATATGCTACTGTCATAACCCCTTCACTGTCATATCCTTGTCTATCGATTATGCTACCAATTTCCCCTTTTACTGCTGCTTTAAAATCCTTACTCTCTTCTATTTTTACTGGAGTTGCCCCCAAGGAGTCCATAATTATAAATCCATTTAAGTCTATAATTTGAACCTGTGCAGCATTATTTTCATAAAAGACGTCTACGTTATTAGCTACATTTTCTTTAACACTTGCTGATGATAAGTATGTATTATAAAAGCTACTAGATAACTTTAACTGATTTGACAGATTTGATTCTAAACTTTTGTAATAATATTTTTTAGTAGCTGCCATTAAAAATCCCTCTACGATTATAACAGTAATTAATATTACCAATAGGTAACTTCCAGCTAGCTTTGATCTTATAGAGTTCACTCTAAGCATCCCCCCATCTATACCCCGTTCCCCAAACGGTTTCTATATACTGGGGTTCTGATGGATTTTTTTCAACCTTACTTCTAAGTCTTCTAATGTTAACATCAACTATTTTAGTATCTCCTATATACTCATATCCCCAAACTACATTTAAAAGTTCGTCTCGGCTAAGTGCCTTACTAGGATTTTGAATAAATATTTTCATAAGCAGAAATTCTTTTGGAGTTAAATCTAATTCTATATCATTTTTGAAAATTTTCTTTGAATATAGATCAATTCTAAATTCTCTAGAATTGATAAAATTTGATTCTGCTTTATTTGCGTACTTCATTCGCCTTAAAAGCGAATTTATTCGTGCTGTAAGCTCTAATGGATTAAATGGCTTAACCATATAATCATCTGCACCAAATTCTAGTCCCATAATTTTATCCATGTCTTGTCCTCTAGCCGTCAAAATAATTATTCCGATATTTTCATTCTGTTTTTTTAATTTTTCACAAAGTTCAAACCCATTCATACCTGGAAGCATAATATCTAATATAACCACATCTGGAGTTTCCTGCAGTATTTTTTGCAAACCTTCTTCAGCTGATGCTGCTTCAAGAACCTCAAATTTTCCTCTTTTTAAACTGATTTTAATAAACTTTCTTATAGACTCTTCATCTTCTACTATTAATATCTTACTCATTGTGTTCCCCCTATTTACCTAATATTAAAATTATAACAAATTTCACTAAAAGTTATAAGAGTTTTATACATTATTATAAAGCATTTATAAAATTCACAAAACAAAAACCAATCTAGGTTATAGATTGGTTCTTAAAACATTATTTATAAACACACTTTAATCCTTATTAGAATGTACCTTACTCTACCTTTTCATAATCCACATCAATAATAGGACTATCATCATAGTTAATATCACTGGAATCTGAAGTATATGTGTCACTACTAAACATATCACCTTGCGCAGTAGGATTTTTCTTTGTACTTAGTTTATATATAGAATTTTTAATCATCTTTACTAGTTTAAAACTACCCCATACTATAACTCCGAAAACTATAATAAAAAATAAGGCTCTAATAGCAAATATAGCTATATAAGGTATTGTTACTACCAAAAGAATAATAGTACCAATTGATAAAGCTGATTTCATTAACTTTGAAATTATGGTTTTGCCATTTGTATATTCCATGATAATATTAACCTTCTTTCATTTAATACGATTATTTACTAAATTATAATCTAATTATAACATATAAATAGGACCAAGTATTAATTGCCCATTAATAAAGTATTAATAATTTATTAAATAATTTATTTTCTCATATTCAATTCATTTTGAAATTACTATTGCATACCTCCATCTATTGTTATCACTTGTCCTGTAATATATTTTGAATTTTCACTTGCTAGAAATGTTACAAGCATGCCCACATCGCGAACTTCTCCAAATTTCATCATAGGTATTTCATTAGTTAAAGATTCACGTTCATCTATACTTAACCAACTATTCATTTCTGTATCTATAACCCCAGGAGCTATAGCATTAACCCTAATATTCGAAGGTCCAAGTTCCTTCGCTAGTGCCTTCGTAAAAGAATTAATAGCACCCTTCGATGCAGAGTAAATTACTTCACAAGATGCACCTACATTCCCCCACATTGAGGATATATTTATTATGCTTCCACTCTTTTGTTTAATCATTTCTTTTACGGCGCTATGTGAACAATTAATTGTACCCTTAAGATTTACATTTAAAATATTGTCCCATTCTTTTATTGTAGCATCCATAAACAATCCTACCTTAGATATTCCAGCATTATTTACCAATATATCTATTTTCCCTAATTTTTCAACAGTAGTTTTTATCATTTGCTTTGAAAATTCATAATCACTTACATCTCCTTTAATTTTCATGACGCACGCTCCTAGCTCTCTAATTTCCAGAAGTGTTTTTTCAGCAGCTTCATCATTGCTCTTATAATTTATAACCACACACGCCCCAGCCTTAGCTAGTTCTATAGCAATACCTTTCCCAATTCCTCTTGATGCTCCTGTAACTATAGCTACTTTACCACTTAAATTCATAAAGCTCACCCCTAACCTAATTATTAGATATTCTTTCCATAATAAAGCTGTACATAATAATATTTTCACCTTAATAGTATTATTATCATAATATCAAATATATTTTGCAACTTTTATTTTCGTAACTGCTTTTATAAGCTACTTTACTAAATTCATAAAAACCATTGTTAAATATTTTACTAAATTTTCTATTTAACTCAACGTACAATTACTTTTTATAATATATGGGTTATGTTACAATCATAGGTGAATTATAAAATAATGCAAGAATTATTGAATACTCACTAAATAAGATTCTTAATAAATAATTTATAGATTTAAAAATATAATCATTAGGAGGAATAATATATTATGGATAATTTTACATTTCAAACTTAAAGGAACTCAGAATACCAACTAATAGATTAGAAGAAATGGCTTCGAAGGCTACAAACTCTGATACAACTACAGTTGGTAATTTTATAAAATTAGGGAAAAATGATGTATACAGCATTTTAAAATTAGCTGAGTAAATGCAGTTGGGGGAGGGGAAATGGCTAAATCAAAAAGAGAATTCGGTGAAGGACCTTTGTACACAATAACTAATTATATATTTTGGTTCTTTTTAGGTAATTTATACTTTCTACTTCTCAATATTCCACTAGTTTTGATATTAATTGTATTTTTATCAAATGGTGCAAACACAATTCCACAGGGATTTACTTTTATTTTCATTATATGTTGTATCCCAATAGGACCTGCTGCAACTGCTCTGCTTAGTGTAATGGGAAAACTTATAAGGGAAAAAGATATAAATATTACAAAAGACTTTTTCAAAGCGTATAAAACTAACTTTTTTCAATCATTATTTTTTTGGACATTAGAAATAATTTTAATGTGTATCCTATTCCTTGATATTAGATTCTTTATTTCGAGTAGTTATCCACAATTTTTAACTATTTTTATTTATGTCATTACGGCTTTTGTTTTTTCAATTAGTATGTATGTATTCCCTATAATATCAAGATTTTACATTAATTCAAAAAATATTCTTAAACTTGCTGCATACTATTCCATTAAGAAATTTTATATTACAATTCTTAATTTTACAAGCTTTTTAGCCGTAGGCTTCATATTTTTTAAAGTTTCTACATTTATATTAGTTTTTATATCAAGTATTATCTGTTATTTAATAATGTTCTATCAACAAAAAATACTATTTGAAATTGAAGAAAGCTTCAAAAAAAACACTGATAAAATTCAAGAATAAATAATTTTATTCTTGAATTTTATTGTTAATAAACCCTATTGTAAATTGCAGTAATAAACCTCATACTTCCATCCATATCCACTTCTTTAATATCCTCTAGTAAAATATCCTCTAGTAAAATATTTTATATGATAGTATGTGATGATTTTATTATCTTAATAAAGATTATTTAGCAATAATTTCTTCAATTTCTCCACATATATATCATATATGTGATAACATATATGATATAAGACAGTTAAATATATGCTTTAAAAGTATTAAGTATATAAAAATGATAGTTTTTGTAGTAATGGAGGCAGAAAGATGGAAATAAAAAATAAAAACAATACTCATAATACTTTGTTCCGCTGGCACAGCTTTAGATTAAAGCTTGTATTTGAAGCAATAGGCGTAGGTATTATTACAGGTTTATTAATTGTGCTATATAGATATGTACTAGAAGCTGCAGGAACATTTATAACTGAAGTTTATAAATCTATATCTATAAATCCTATACTTGTTCTCCCATGGGTCGGTGTTTTAATAATTGCGGGATATATTGTAGGATTAATGGTTAAGCATCAACCAATGATAAGCGGAAGTGGAATTCCTCAAGTTGAAGGTGTTCTCCTTAGAAAACTTGATATGAGTTGGTGGAAAGTTTTGCTTGGCAAGTTCGTCGGCGGAGTTCTTTCGATAGGATCAGGTCTTTCACTTGGACGCGAAGGTCCTTCTGTTCAGTTAGGAGCAGCGGTTGGTCAAGGTTTTAGTAAGGTGTTTAAAAGAGTAAAAATCGAAGAGAAATATCTTATTACAAGTGGAGCAAGTGCAGGGCTTGCTGCAGCCTTTAATGCACCTCTAGCAGCCGTAATGTTTTCATTAGAAGAGGTTCATAAAAATTTTTCCCCCTTGATTTTGCTTTCAACTTTAGCTGCAGCTCTATCAGCAGACTTTGTAACTAGAGGGTTCTTAGGATTAAAACCAATTTTTAATTTTGAAAACATCTCTTCATTACCTCTTAAATATTATTTTTATATTGTTATACTAGGAATTATTGTAGGAGTCTTTGGAGTACTTTTTAATAGCCTTCTTTTAAAAACTCAAACTCTATACACAAAGCAAAAATGGCTTCCAAAAGAAATGAGAGTTATAATCCCTATGTTAATTTCAATTGTTCTCGGAATTTTTTTACCACAAGTTTTAGGTGGCGGACATGATCTTATACTATCACTAGTTGCCGGAAATCTTCCTTTAACTATTTTAGTGGTTTTAGTTCTTGTAAAGTTTTTATTCACTATGGCATGTTATGGATCAGGTGCTCCAGGTGGAATCTTTCTTCCACTGCTTGCAATTGGAGCTTTAATAGGAAATGTTTATGGAGTAGTTCTTGTAAATTTTGTAAACTTTGACCCTACGTATGTTAACAACATTGTAATACTCGCAATGGCAGGGTATTTTACAGCTGTAGTCAGATCACCTATAACTGGAATTATTCTAATTGCTGAAATGTCAGGTTCCTTTAAACATATGCTTTCTCTAGCTATTGTATCTATAGTTGCGTATATAATTGCCGATATTTTATCATCAAAACCTATATATGAATCCCTACTTGAAAAGTTTTTACATAATGCAGGAGAAAAATTGTCTGTGGGTAGTAGGAAGCATAAGGCTATACTGGAATTTGCAGTTTGTATGGGATCAAAACTCGATGGGAAACAAATTAAAGAAGTTAAGTGGCCATCCCATTGTTTATTAGTATCTGTAAAACGTGGTAATCTTGAAATACTACCTAGAGGAGACACTATTATTTATCCTGGTGACTATTTAGTTGTACTTACTAATGAAGATAAGGTATCTAAAATTAATGATGAACTAATACTAATGATAGAAAGTTGTGAGATAATATAATAAATATTATAATGGAAATGATATATTCTTGCAATATTGACGAGAATCTTCTATATTTATTATAAGACGTATATCCATACGCAATTCAACTTCTACAAATGTAAAAATAAGCTATATAAATAAGGAGGAAACTACATTGAGTAAAATTGAACAACTAACCGTAGATACTATAAGGGTCTTATCAGCTGATGCAATACAAAAAGCAAATTCTGGGCATCCAGGGCTTCCACTAGGAGTGGCACCAATGGCGTATACACTATGGGCAAATCATATGAAGCATAATCCCGCAAATTCAAAATGGCAGGATAGAGATAGATTTGTACTGTCAGCAGGTCATGGATCAATGCTTGAATATTCGCTTCTTAATCTTTTTGGGTATGGACTAACTCTTGAAGATTTAAAGAATTTCAGACAACTTGGGAGTTTAACACCTGGTCATCCTGAGTATGCACATACAAGAGGCGTTGAAATTACCACAGGACCTCTCGGACAGGGAATTGCTAATGCGGTAGGTATGGCAATCGCTGAAAGCCATCTTGCAGCAAAATTCAACACAAAAAAACATGCTATTGTAGATCATTATACATATGCTATATGTGGTGACGGTGACAATATGGAAGGTATATCTTCCGAAGCTGCATCCCTTGCAGGTACTTTAGGCCTTTCTAAACTTATTGTAATGTATGACTCAAATAGTATATCTATAGAAGGTTCTACAGATATTTCCTTTACAGAAGATGTAGGCATGCGTTACGAAGCCTACGGGTGGCAGGTTTTATATGTAGACGACGGCAATGATATGAATGCAATAGGTAGTGCCATTGAAACTGCAAAGCTTGAGTTAAATAAGCCTTCATTTATTGTAGTTAAAACTATTATAGGATTTGGTTGTGCTAAAAAACAAGGTACTGCTTCAGCACACGGTGAACCACTTGGAGAAGACAATATTACTGCAATGAAAAAATGCTTGGGCTGGAATCTAGATCCATTTACAGTTCCAAATGAAGTAATTGAGCATATGGAAACCGTAAAATTAGAACTTAGCAAAAAGGAAGACGAGTGGAACATCCTTTATTCTCAGTATAATAAAGAGAATCCTAAACTTGCTAAGGAATATGAATTATGGCAAAGTGGAGATATTTCTACAGATTTACTTAAGGTATCAGAAATGTGGAAATTTGAAGGCAAAGCAGCAACAAGAAACTCTTCTGGCGCTGTAATAAATGTATTAACTAAACATGTTCCAAATCTTATAGGTGGTTCAGCAGATCTTGCACCTTCTAATAAAACATATATGAAGGGTATGGGTGATTTCTCAAGAGAAGATAGAAATGGATCTAACCTTCATTTTGGAGTAAGAGAACATGCAATGGCAGCTATTGCAAATGGAATATATGTTCATGGAGGTCTTAAGCCCTTCGTTTCAACTTTCTTTGTATTTAGTGATTATATGAAGGGTGCAATGAGATTATCTGCACTTATGGGCCTTCCTGTAGTTTATGTTCTAACTCATGATAGTATAGCCGTTGGTGAAGATGGTCCAACTCATGAACCTATCGAGCATATTGCAGCTTTAAGGGCTCTACCAAACTTTAATGTATTTAGACCAGCTGATTCTAAAGAAACGGCTGTTGGTTGGTATTCGGCAATTACATCTAAAACAACTCCTACTGCATTAATACTAACAAGGCAGAATCTTCCTTTATATGAAGAGACATCAATTGAAGCTTTAAAAGGTGCCTATGTATTAAAAACATATGAAGTTAAAGGTCAAAACCCTGATATAATCTTAATGGCTTCTGGTTCTGAAGTAGAATTTATTTATGAAGGGGCTAAAGCATTAAATGAGCAAGGTATTAAAGCAAGAGTCGTAAGTATGCCATGCTTAGATTTGTTTGAAGCTCAATCAAAAGAATATAAAGAGTCTATATTGCCATCATCCGTACGAACAAGATTAGCTATTGAAGCTGCTGCTTCATTGGGTTGGCATAAATATGTTGGATTGGACGGAGATGTAATCTCTATTGATAGATTTGGCGCTTCTGGTCCAGCTGGTGATTTATTCAAAGAATTTGGATTTACAACCGAAAATGTTGTTAATAGAGCACTCAAATTGCTTAATAAGTAATTTGATTAAGTTATAGTTTCATTATTACAAAGATCATCTAATCAGTATTTAAATAGATGATTTTTGTTTAAACTAATAGTTCAAAAATACAGGATAATATATGTCCTGTATTTTTTTATATTATTTATTTAGTTAGGATACTACTTTTACTAATCATTAAAATAGACTGCCACTTGTTTAATATTGTGTGCCCCCATATCCGAGGGAAGCATAGGTATCTTTATAATGTCCTTGCCTTCAAAAATACTATATATTTCCTTAAGATATTTATTTTCTAGTTCTTTCCTTCCCCTCCAAAATTCATCATTACTATCCTCTGGTAAGATTCTATTAACAATTAAACTTCCTACTTTTATTTTGTATGTATCTAATATTTTTATAGCTTTCACAGTTTCTTCTATTGCAAGTTTTTCAGCATTTAAAACAAATATAAAACTTAGCCTGCTATTATCAGTTATTAATTGCCTTGCTTTCTCCATGTTTTCTAGTCTTCTTTTAAGAATCTTAATTACATCATCGTTTTCTAGTTCATCACTATTCTTTTTACCTGCATTTTGTGCCATTTGCATTATACTGAGTGCTTTTTCTCTTTTCTCAATAAGTGTCTTAATCCAAGCTCCTAAAAGCTCTGGAAGTGACATAAGACGTACAGTATGACCTGTTGGTGCAGTATCAAAAACTATTTGATCATATTCAAGACTTTTCTCATTTATTATCTCTATCATCTTATCAAAGAGAGCAGCCTCCTCAGTACCAGGCGAAACTGCAGCTGCATCTATCTGCTTTTTTATTTCGTTTATAATAATGGGACTTACCACATTCTTAAGATTAGCTTGTACACCCTTCATATATTTCTTACTTTCTTGCTCCGAACTAATTTCTAATGCATCCAAATTTTTATCTATATTAATAATTTTACTTCCAATGGGTTTTTCAAATATATCTGATATAGAATGTGCAGGATCTGTTGAAACCAGTAACGTTTTTTTTCCCTTTAGTGCACAACTTAATGCAAAGGATGCTGAGCATGTGGTTTTTCCCACTCCACCTTTTCCTCCAAAAAAAACTATTTTATTCATATGTATCACCTCATAATATGTCTAGTGTACTTGCTCTTACACTGATTGTCCTTTAAGCATCTAAATCATAATCTCCCCATTTTTCTCCCCATATTGATTTTCTGTCCATCATTCTTCTTTGCCAGTTTTCTAAATCCTCTGCAATATAAGGTAACAGCTCTAATGCATAATATGAAGTTGGAAATGGAAGTCCAAGCGTATCCGCAAAACATAAAAGAATAAAATTATCCATTTCATCGCGGGCTTCTTTTTCAAGGATTGCTTTAGATTTTCTATTAAAATCAGTTGCTCCTTGAAAAAACAGTTTAAAATCTCTTATAAAATGCTTTATTGTATATTTATCCACAGCTTATCACCTCTAATTTATAAATTAATGTTCTAATATGTATAAAGCTAACCAAGTATAGTTTGAAATTTAACTTTAAGCAAATTTCAATTTTCTACACAGCGTTAGCTTTATCATTTCTACTTGTAAAGATTATACATTTAATACTTTTTACGCCTTAACGTTTTTATCTGAATTACTCGTTTTTGAACTTAAAGCTTTTACACCAGAAACCATTAGTACAATTGCTAGTATAAATAGCACACAAGCTATAACAATCAACAACCAGTTTGCTCCGAAATCCTTAGCCTTGTTAGCTATTAATAGAATTAAAGCAAATTGTGTGACAAAGAACATAAATATTGTTGGAAAAACTACCATTCTGTATTCTTTTCCCATATTCTTTAAGAATACCGCAATAGTTATTAGTGCTAAGGAAGCTAATAATTGATTAGCTGCACCAAATATTGGCCATACTAACTGCCAACCCTTAAATGTTAATGCACCACCAAGTACAACTGTTATACCGGTTGCAACATACTTATTACCAAGCATATTTGGAGCCTTTCCTTTTTCATCTCCATTATCGAACATTTCCTGGAATATAAATCTTCCAAGTCTTGTTGCTGTATCAAGTGATGTTAGTGCAAACGCTGAAATTGCAAGTGCAGTAAAGCTCTTGCCTACTTCAAATGGTATTCCAAAGCTTGTCATGAAATTACCTATACCATCTGCAAATACATTTACAGCTCCCCCCTTTAATAACTCAGTAAGTTTATCTGCTCCAATGTATGAAGCCGTGATGATAGCTACTATAGCTAGTACACCTTCAATAAGCATTGAACCATATCCTATAAGTTTGATATCTTTTTCACTAGTTAATTGTTTTGCAGTGGTCCCTGAAGCTACTAGAGAGTGAAAACCAGAAATAGCACCACAAGCAACTGTTACAAATAGCATTGGGAATAATAAATTGCCTTTTCCTAAATTAAAAGAAGTAACTGCCGGTAATTGAATACTTGGGTGACTAATTACAATTCCGAGTGCTGCTCCAAGTAGCATAGCATATAATAAAAATGAATTTAAATAATCTCTAGGTTGTAACAAAATCCATACTGGTGCAATAGAAGCGATTGAAATATATATGAGTAGAATAATTACCCAAGTATTATATGATAATACTAGTGGAAAACTTAAGCCAAGCCATATGCAGAAAAACAGTAAAATAACACCAATTACACTACTTAACCCTAAGCCTACGCCTTTTCTGTAAACAAAATAACCAAAGTTAATAGCTAAAATCATAAATAGTATTGAAGATGTTCCTGCTGAAGGTGTGCTTACAAAAGTATTTGCGCATATTGATGTAAATGCTGCAATAACAAGTAATAATGTTAGCCATGCAAACCATGCAAACAATATTTTACCTGTTCTACCCATATTGACATTAATAACTTCACCTATTGACTTACCATCATGTCTAATTGATGCAAATAATGCACCCATGTCGTGAACTCCACCAAAGAAAATACTGCCTATAATAATCCATAATACAACTGGTAACCAACCAAATACTGCTGCACCTATAGGTCCAGCTATTGGACCTGCACCTGCAATTGAAGAAAAGTGATGACCTAATAATATTGGTGCCGGAGTTGGTACATAATCTATACCGTCCGTCCTTGTATGAGCTGGAGTTGGTCTATTAGCATCAATACCCCATTTTTTACAAAGCCAAGCCCCATAAGTAGCATATGCTAGTACAAAAATAATGATAGAACCTAAAATAAGTACTACTGAATTCATATAATTTCCCCCTTTACATATTGTAATATCTATATAAACAGATATAAATTTATATCTGTTTAATTCTTAAAAAATTTTTCATTACCCCTAGCGTATTTGTTTGTATAAACCTCACCACTATTGGGATTTATAATAATTAATTTTATATTTACCCATCCCTTAAATCCTAATTTAAAGCTTTTATAAAATTTAAATTTTTTTATAACATTTTGAACCTCTAAATTAGGATTTTTTATGCTTGAAAATATAAAAGTAATTACACTAGACATATGTTCTTCGTCTATTTTAACAATTTTATTTACGTTTTCCTGTAATATAGTTTTAATATTCTGAATATTTTCTATGTTAAATTCGTAATCAATATCTTTATAAAAAACATACTCCTGACTCTTGAAAGCGTAAACCTCTGCAGCTTTAAAAAACATATATTTAACACTTCTTTGGTTAAACTCACCAGCAAAATCAAAATTAATACCACTCAACTGTCTATTATATTCAATATCAAAATTAGTTTCAAACTTTTTAATTAATTTGTGCATGTATTCATTGTCCATAGTAATCACATAGGTCTATGTTTTTTAAATTTGTATTGTATTTAATAAATAAATTTTCCATGTAATTATCTGCTATCATGAAAAACACCCCCTATCTTTAAAAAGCTCCTATGTATAATATATTAATTTATTGTGAATATTATGTATAATTTTATAATACCTTTTTTTCCTTAATATATCAAGTGTAAATTACACCAATTTAAAAAAAATTATACAATAATCCTAATATCATAAATACAGCTAAATCTATGGTTTTATAACAAATATTTCATTCGTAAAAAAGTTCCTAGCGAGGTGAACGCATTAATAGTAATATATACTTTCTTTTTTCTTTTTTTGAATAATTTTTTACATATATACATATAATAGAATCGATAGTTACTAACTCACAGCTAAATCGATGAGCTCATCATTAATATAGATACAGCTAAAAGTTACTAACTACCATATGTATTAAATGAACTGTTTTAAATTTAGTTTTTAGCTGTAACTATTATTTAATTTAATTCAGTTCATTTAATACGTCACTTTTTAAATACTTATATATTCTTCACACAACTATAAACCATAGAAAAAATTCATGGTTTTTATTTTTATTATTAATATTTTAATTTTTAAACCATTAATATTTCAGTTATTCTATATAGTACTTATCTTAATTCCTATATAGTTTACTATTTCTAAAAAACACTTTATTTATTTGATGAATTATGATATTATGTACGTGGATTATTAAAAAAGGAGGTTGATTATTATGTCATATAAAATTACTGATGCATGTGTAAGCTGCGGAGCTTGTGAACCTGAATGCCCAGTTAACGCTATTAGCCAAGGAGATTCTATATTTGTTATTGATGCTGATACTTGTATCGATTGTGGAGCTTGTGCTGGCGTTTGCCCAACAGGCGCTCCAGTTGAGGCTTAATTAAGAACATAGTTCTTATAAATAGAACATATTTCTTATAATTAGTATACAAGCTACTGACAAAAGTCAGTAGCTTGTATTTTTTTATTATAAATATTTTATGCGTAAAAAAAGCATATATTACATATATATACTTTTTTCTTTTTTATTCATTTATATCCTTGAACCCCTCTCCAAGAGTTTCATGTACGTTATATGTTATTATAAAGGCTTTTTTGTCAATTTCTTTTATATAATTTTTTAATCTTATAAACTGTTTTTTATCTAAGACAGTAGTTATGATTTCTTTTTCGTCATTAGTATAAGCTCCTTTAGCAGTGTACAAAGTGGCTCCTCTATTTAGCTCTTCAATAATAAATTTTTTTATGTCTTCGCCTTTTGAGCTAACCACCTCAATTTTTTTATAAATATTCATTCCTGCAATAACTGCATCTATAGTAAACCCATTAATAATAACTCCAAGTAAAGCATACATCCCAATTTTAGGTCCAAATGCTACACCTGCCAAGATAGTTACTAAAAAATCAGCCAAAAGTAATGCCTTACCTATGTCTAAGTGAAAATACTTATTAAGTATTTTCGCTATTATATCAGTTCCTCCTGTAGAAGCATTTTGATTAAACACCAAACCCATCCCTACTGCTCCAATTACTATTCCAAATATTAGCTCTAGAAATAAATCATTTGTTATACTACCGCTCATAGGATAAACTTTCTCTAAAGTCCATATCATACCAGATAATCCAAAACTGGAATATATTGTCTTAATTCCAAAACTAGATCCTATGAATATAAATCCTATAATGAATAAAATTACATTTAATACAAGCATAATAACACCAATAGTAAGTCCTGGCATATACCAATTTATTATTATGGCAAGGCCACTCACTCCGCCTACTGCTAAATCATTTGGCACTAAGAAAAAATAAAATCCTACAGCCACTAGTGCTAAACCAAGAGTTATCAAAATATATTCTTTAATAATTTTTTTCATGCTTATTCCTCCTTGTCCTTCTGCATAGTATATATCTAATATTTTTTTGATTATTTAAAGCTTCATATTTCATAATTACCCATAGATTGCGCTCATGCTGGATGCACCAAAAGAAATCTCTCAGCCTATCAGCTAAGAGACTTTTACCCTACTTCTCTATAAGTAAATTATTATTACACCTATAATTTTATATATTCATTTTTGAAAATACTATATATTTTTAAGCAATAATATCATTTTTTTAGTTTTTAATATATGCAATGTTATTTCATTAAAATTATACACTATTTTAAGATTTTTGTTAAGTATATTATATATAAATTAAAAATAGATCCCTAAGTATATGTACTTAAGGATCTATAAAATCTAAATTGCTGAAAAAGTGCTCTTCTTTAAAATTCAGCGGCACCTGTTGTTCTTGGGAATGGAATAACATCTCTTATGTTGCTCATTCCTGTGATATACATAATAGCTCTCTCAAATCCTAGTCCAAATCCAGCATGCTTAGTTCCACCGTATTTTCTTAGTTCTAAATACCACCAGTAATCTTCTTTATTAAGACCACATTCTTCCATTCTAGCTTCGAGTACATCTTGTCTTTCTTCTCTTTGGCTTCCACCGATAATTTCTCCTACTCCTGGCACTAGTAAGTCCATGGCTGCAACTGTCTTATTGTCTTCATTTACTCTCATATAGAATGATTTTATTTCCTTTGGATAGTCAGTTACAAATAATGGTTTGTTAAATACTTCTTCTGTTAAATACCTTTCATGCTCAGTTTGAAGATCACAGCCCCAAGTTACTGGGTATTGAAATTCTTTTCCTGATTTTTGTAAGATATCTACGGCCTTAGTATATGTTATCTGACCAAATTCTGCATTTACAACACTATTTAGTCTTTCAATTAACCCTTTATCTATAAAGCTATTGAAAAATTCCATCTCTTCTGGAGCATTTTTCAAAACATATTTTATAATATATTTCATCATATCCTCTGCGAGTTTCATATTATCATTTAAATCTGCAAATGCTATTTCAGGTTCTATCATCCAGAACTCAGCTGCATGTCTTGCAGTATTAGAATTTTCTGCTCTAAATGTTGGTCCAAATGTATAAACGCTTCTAAATGCTAAAGCATAAGCCTCTGCTGCGAGCTGTCCACTTACAGTTAAACTAGTTTCTTTACCAAAGAAATCCTTTGAGTAATCAACTTTTTTATTTTCATCCATAGGCATGTCACTAAAATCAAGTGTAGATATTCTAAACATTTCACCCGCCCCTTCACAATCACTACCAGTAATTATTGGAGTATGGGTATATACAAAGTTTCTCTTTTGAAAAAATTCATGGATAGCAAACGCAGTCAGTGAACGCACTCTAAATACTGCTGAGAAAGCATTACTTCTTGGTCTAAGGTGTGCGATAGTTCTTAAAAACTCAAAAGAATGTCTTTTCTTTTGCAACGGATAATCAATATCTGACATTCCCTCTACGACTATTTTAGTAGCTTTAATTTCAAATGGTTGCTTAGCATCAGGTGTTACAACTAATTTTCCTTCAATAGTCAAAGATGAGCTTATAGGTAATTTAGCTAACTCTGCAAAATTTTCTAAGCCTTCTTCAAATATTACTTGAATGTTTTTAAAAAAGCTACCATCATTAACCTCTATAAATCCAAAGGCTTTAGAAGATCTCAAAGTTCTTATCCATCCCGAGATTGATACTTCTGCGTCTGCATATTTTTCTGTTTCTCGGTAAATTTGTTTTACTAATAATTTTTCCATAAAATTGTCCTCCTTCTATTTTTATACTTTTTTTAATAATAAAAAAGCCTTTCCTCCCTTAATAATAAAGGGACGAAAGGCTATAATTTCGCTGTGCCACCCAATTTGTCATAAATATGACCACTCTATTCAGTACAGAATTATAAATTCGATACTGCCCAATGTTTAACGGATTGGACCCGTCTAAGCCTACTATCTTAAAGATTTCGGTTAGAAACTCTGAGATGTTCTTCAATATAAATTTCGTATTGGCCTTTCACCACCACCAACTCGCTATGACTACCTTTTATAATTACTCTTCTCTTCTTAGTCTTTATTTTTAAAAATTATAATAATTATTATGTTCACTAATTATTTTTATATACTAGTAAAATTATAATGTTTTTAATACTAAATGTCAATTTTTTTATAAAAAATAAAGGCACCTATTAAAAATCCAATAGATGCCTTTAAATATTTTCTCTTAATTGTTGACAAACCGGTACTATCAAATATTTTTTTATAAAAAATTATTAATATCCGCCTACATTATCATCAGTATCTATATATGCATCTTCATCGTCCTCTTCATCATAATCTTCTTCAACTACCTGGCCGATTATTGTATCTTTCTTAGCTACTTCTCCAGTAACCTTATTTTCAACTACAATGTTACATTTTACGCATCCATCTACCCCATTAATGAAAGTTTTTGCTGTAATATCTCCTTTTTCTAAAGATACTCCCTCTGTTAGTCTTTCTGGGTGATCAAATGTAACTGGCTTATCATTTAATCTATCACTCATAGTATATCACTTCCTTTCTAGATATATTTTGTGCAGGAAGACTTCGAAATATACTTTGAAAATGTTGCCTAATTTGCACCTTTATATCATTTTTAAAATAAGGAAGTAATACTTATTAATTTTCTATTTCGTAAACCCTTCTCCTAATACTTCTCTCACATCTGCAATAGTGATGAAGGCGCTTTTGTCTATTTCTTTAATCATTTTTTGAAGAGGTACTATTTGATTTTTACCTACTACTACAAATAGCACTTGTTTTTCTCCCTTTGTATACATTCCTGTACCATTTATTCCTGTAACACCTCTCTTTAAATCACTCATTAATACTTCCGCTATTTCCTTAGAGTGATCCGAAATAATAAATACAGCTTTCGAAAAATTTATTCCCTCAAGTATGCTATCTACAACCTTGCTAACAATATATATGGATATTAGCGCATACATAGCCTTTTGTACTCCAAACACAAAAGCGCCTGTTATTACTATAGTTGAATCAATTGCTAATATAATCCTAGCTATTGGCACATTTTTTAAATAAACCTTTATAATATTTGCAGCTAAATCAGTTCCTCCAGTACTAGCAGATGCCCTTAATACAAATCCTAACCCTATGCCAACGAATACCCCACCAAATATACTTGCTAGCAAAAGGTCTGCCTCTGGTGCTGGTATAAAGCTTGTGTAGAACAATGCAAAAGATAGATATGCAGAGGCAAACAAAGATTTGCCAACAAATCCTCTGCCCTTAAGTTTTGCAGCAATCGCAAGTAACGGTATATTTACTACAATATTAGTAAACCATAAAGGTATTCCATATCCATAATGCTTTTTTGAAATATATTCGATAACAATGGCAAGCCCTGATAGTCCGCCTGTTACTAATTTTAATTTTGCAAAAAACATATTTATACCGGCTGCCAGTATAGTAGCTCCAATAATAATATAGATATAATTTAAAATATTTTCTTTTTTAGTTTCTGTTCTCATATTGTTATCCCACTTTCTATATTACATACTCTATTTTCCCCTCAATAAAGTTATCACAATTATTAGCTTATGTAAATATAAAGCTCCTAATACCAACTAGTTTTTAACTTCTATAAATTGGTATCACAAATCTACCCCATATAAAAAGCACCACATACATTATTAATTAGGGGGACTAAAAATAATGTAATATGGTGCTTTTTTATTTGGTTATTTAAAGGATTGACATATAAGCCTATATTTATTCCGATATATCATAAAATATTTAATATATTATCTCTTGCCCACAATATTTTATTTCAACTGTCTTTAATTTATGTTTACACATTTTATCAACGAATTTTTTAGTAATTGCCACATCATCTCCGAAATGCATAGGTATAAGTAATTTAGGTTGAATTTTTTGCGCAAAATACTCTCCGCCTATATAATAAAATTCTTGAAGTCTTGGATCTACAGGAAAAAAAGCTATATCAATAGATTTTTCTTCTTTTAACTTGTCAATCTGAGCTTTAAATGAAGACTCTGCTTCTAATTGTTCCTTTACACTATCTTCTTTCCAATGCCATAAGTTAAGATCTCCAGCATGAAAAATAGTTAATCCATCTACTTTCACAAGGAAAGATATTCCAATATCCGTTGAACCATAAGCTTTTACATAAACATCTTCAAATAATTTTTCTTCACCTTCCTCCATAAACTTATAATTTGATTTGTTTTTATTTGCTATTATGTCACTACTAAGTATGTATTGTATATTACTGTTGTAATTCTCCCAATTCAAAATACTAGAATTAAAATGATCCTCATGACTATGTGATGAAAACACAAAAACATTTTTCATTTCTTTAATATTTTTAGGTGATAATATCGCTGACTGCTGGTGGTCTCCTTTATTTTCTATAGGTTCTTTATAATAATCAAAAATCAAAAAATGTTTTTTGGTTTTAATAACAAACCCACTATGGTATATATAGTATATTTTAGCTAGTATTTCATTCATTAATTATCTCTCCCGCCGCTATATATTTAAAATAAATAATAATTATATAGCCCTTATTTTACCACAACATATAATCATGGTATAGTATATGATATATATTAATTCTTTTAGAAAAGGTGGTTATAATAAATGAAGTTTTCTTTTGATCATAATAATATAAATGTATTGGATTTAGAAAAAAGCGTTGAATTTTATAAAAAGGCTTTAGGCTTTATAGAAACCAAACGATTTCATCAATCAGATAATAGTTTTACTCTTGTATTTTTAGGTGATGAAACAACTAAACATAAGTTAGAACTTACTTGTCTTAATGATAGAACTGAGGCATACAATCTAGGTGAAAATGAGTTTCATCTTGCTGTAGTTACAGATGATTTTGATGAAGCATACGCATATCATAAAAAAATGGGATGCATATGTTATGAAAATAAACCTATGGGGATATATTTTATTATGGATCCGGATGGATACTGGACAGAGATTATTCCAAGAAAATAGTAATAAATTTAACTAAATTCAAATAAAAAAGATGCTGCTATTTTATTAGGTTCTTTCTGAACTTTGGGTGTTTCATAATATAAAAATGAGCAGGCAGTTTAATAAGCTACCAGCTCATTTTTATATTAAAGCAGATAAACTAAATTCTTTATTTTTGGGAAGAAATGCAAGCTT
>JBLHPD010000081.1:0-19403 GCA_047624165.1 Clostridium sp.
TTTCGAATTTTCTTTAGCTCCTCCACATGCGGATAAAGTTAATACTAATGATAAACTTAACACAAGCACCGTAATTAATTTACATTTTCTTTTCATATTAAATCCCCCTTATTTATAATTTTTATGATAATCCAACTAATCTAGGTAGATATAATGAAAGTGATGGCCAAAATGTTGTTAAAAACACAACAGGTACATAACCAAATAATAAAAATACCATGGTAGGTTTTAATATTTCACTAAATTCACATTTCCCTATTCTCATGCCTAGATATAGAATACTAGCGTAAGGTGGTGTAACTCCCCCCATAGCCAAATTCACTCCCATTATTGCAGCAAAATGTACTGGGCTGATTCCTAATTGAGTAACTAAAGGTAATAATAATGGTGCAACAAGAATCATACCTGTAATATCGTTTACAATCATTCCTACAAGGAATAAAAATATATTAATGATTATAAGTAGTATAATTCTATTTGTAGTAACACTAAACAGTATTTGTATCAGTGCTTCGGGTACCTTTAATAACACGTAGGTTTGACTTAACATTAAAGTAAATATGATCATGGTCATAATCGCACCAATTGACGTTGAGGATTCATCCACCACACTTTTCAACTTTTTCATGTTTAATTCTTTATAAACCCAAAATCCAATAGGAACAGATACAACCCCTGCAACAGCCGCAGCTTCTGTTGGTGTGAAAATCCCACCATATATTCCTCCTAAAATAATAATCGGTAATGAAAGAGCAGGTATTGCTTTAAACATTCTACTAATATTTCTTTTCGTCTTTTCTGCTTTAGGAATATCAGGTGCCAAGATAATTCCGGGTAACTTACGAACCCATATCATATTGATAACAGAAAAAGATATAATTATCATAACTCCAGGTCCAACAGTTGATAAGAATGCTGCTAAAATTGATGTATCTGTAACCCATCCATAAAAAATCATAATAACACTAGGAGGGATCAATAATCCAAGTACTGAAGATACAGTAACCAATGATGTGGCATACCCTCTAGGATAACCTTGTTCCACCATTCTCGGAATCAAAATAGGTCCAGTTGCTGCAACCCCAGTAAAACCACTTCCTGAAATGGCCCCAATAATTGCACAAGTCATAACAGCCACAACACCTATTCCACCTTTGATTTTCCCCACAAATATATCTGTAAAATTCAATAAATGCTTTGCAATACCGCTAGATCCCATAATCATACCAGCCAGTATGAACAATGGACTGGCTATTAAAATTGGACTAATCATCTGATTGAATCCCCATAGCATCATACTTTGCATTGAAGCCCCACCGAAAATCGCCATGAAAGCCAATGCTCCACCGAAGCAATAGGGTAGAGGTATACTAAACATTAGTAAAATCACAAGAAAAATCACATCAAAAAGAACTATAGTTAACATTTTACGCCCCCTTTACTTTTATACCCTAAATGCCCTCTGAGAATTTGTATCATATCGTATAGTTCTATGCCTGCATACATCGTCATTAACAACAGTCCTATAAAAAGTGCACTTTCTCCGAAAAACATAGGTATATGAAGAAGGTCACTTATTTTCCACATTTTTAAAGAATATGTGAAGTACCACCAAGCCCAATATGTCAACCACAGACTGATTATAAAAGATGCCGAAGTTTTAATGATTTTAAATATCGCTATACTTTTTTCTTTCTTAATATACAATGATAAAATACCACATTCTATGTGATTTCTCTCCCTTGATGCATTTGATCCACCCAGCATATAAAGCCATATGGTAGGAAAAAGCATCAATTCTTCAATTCCCATAAGAGGCAGATGTAGCACATACCTCAAAATAACTTGCAGAGTTACCAATAATGGCAAAACAAACATTAAAACCATAAGAATCTTTTGTTGTATTTTAGCAAGAACTCCTAGAAAATTACTACGAATTGTAAATTTGTCCATTTAATTCCCCCCTCAATTATTATTGTGTTCAAAAGTTCATAATGAACGATCTAAAACGCTTTATTGTTCATTATTCATAATGTTCATTTGTTCTACATTTAATATATTATACTTTTGCCATTATTGCATTAATTTTCTTTTATTATATTCATTTTTTTATTTATTTAAAATTTTCTGTTTATTCATTTTAAAATACTTAATACATATTTATAACATTATTGTGATAGAAGAACTTATCCAAAAAAAATCCATTCACAGCTTACTCTACAAAAATACCCCCCTGCTCCAATAACAGCCCATTTCAATTTTTTATGTTCCATATTAATAACTCCCCCTTTTAATATCTTATTGTTATATTGTTTATTTGTTGTATTGTCCTACAATTATGCTACTATCTTTTTTTCGATAAGTCAATACAATTCTTAAAATTTCGAAAATTTAATTTTTTCACATAATTAATTTGAACCTTCGTCTTTAGTTTATTTTTTATCCCATCTAATTATAATCACAACAATAAAATGGTGTCAGCAATAAACCCTAAATAAATTAAAACACACTAAGCTCCATAAGGAGTTTAGTGTGTTTATAGTTTTTCATAATATGGTTTTCGTTACCAATAATTATCAGTTAACTCTATCCAATTTAAGTCAATGTATATCCACCGTCAACTAAAATCGTTTGACCTGTAATAAATCCACCTGCTTCAGAGCAAAGCATATTTGCTATTCCTTTAAAGTCTTCAGGGAGTCCCCAACGTCCTACTGGACATTTTGTTGCAACAACTCTATCCATCATTAATTTTTTCATTGGAGGGTTTGCGGTCATTTTAGTAAAAATAGGCCCTGGAGCAATAGCATTTACAGTAACTCCATAAGGAGCTAGCTCAAGTCCAAAAGATCTAGTAACTCCTCTTATTGCATGTTTTGTAATAACATATGGTGACATTCCAGAACGCATTCCCAAATAACCCGCGATAGAAGACACATTCAAAATTCTTCCTCCTTTGCCTTCCTTCATGAAGTATTTTCCTGCTTCAGCCGTAAGTGCAACCACTTGATTTAAATTTATTTGCAAACAACGTTGATATTCTTCTTCGCTATAAGTATCACCAACTGGATTATGCGACTCTACTCCTGCACCATTTATAAGTATATCAAATTTTCCATATTCCTTAAGAGCTTTAGGTATTATAATGCCTACTTCTTCGGGCTTTGATACATCCGCGTGTATTGCGAAAAACTTTTGTCCTGTTGCTTCAACAAGAGCTTTTGTTTCTTCAAACGATGTTCTAGAGTATACTCCGACAATATCTACACCAGCCTCCGCTAGTCCAACTGCGATTGCTTGGCCAATTCCTGTTGCTGAGCCCGTAACTATAGCTATCTTTCCTTTAAGATTTAATAAATCGTTTAAATTTTTCATAATCTCTCTCCTCCCATTTTTAGGATGCTATTAATATAACATAGTGTATCATACTGAAAAATCTGTTACTATATTAAAAAATTCAAAACCTATTGTCTTAGTTGTGCAAAATGCACTATAATTAAATTGAGGTGGATTATGAGTATAAATTTTAATGGGTTACGTGAATATTTTAGAGAAAAAACTAAAGAAGTTTACTTTGATACAGAACCCGATATTAATTTTGTTGATATTGAATTAGTTACAGAAGAAAAAATAGTTTATTTAGATAATTACATTTATGTTGGCAATACCTCTATGTTTAAAGGAAATATGGGTAAAATAAATAATGCATGTTTTATTTTAATAAATGATGATTCTACAATATTAGAAAAATTCGGGCAAAATAAATTAAGAATAATCGAGATAAATGAAGATGAAGATATATTAGAAATTTATAATGAAGTAAGAACTTTTTTTCGTAGAGATGTAAAATACAACCAGCTTAAAGTATCATTATTAGAATCTTTTCTTTCAGGAGAAGGCATATGTAAAATAATAAACACTGCTTCAAAATTAATTGGCAATCCTCTAATTGTTATTGACCTCAGTTTCAAAGTATTAGCTAGTTCAAATATAAAAAATATCACTGATTTATTATGGATAGATAATGTAAAAAAAGGATATTGTTCTTATGAATTTATTGCAGAATTAACAAAATTAGAAGCTCTAAAAAAAGGAAGAAAAACAAAGCTTCCTTTCGAAGTGACATGTCCCCTAAGCCCTATTAAAAAAGTTGTATTCAAAATAGATGTAAACGATAAAACTATAGGTAATATTTTATTACTTGAATGCCAAAAACAGATAGAACCTGATGACTATGATTATTTAATGTTAATAAGCGAAATAATTTCAAAAGAATTAGGGAAAAAAAGTTTTTATAAGAATACAAGAAATGTTCTAAGTGAGGAAATATTATATGATTTATTAGAAAATAATACTGAGAATAAAGCAGTAATTAAAGAACGGTTGAAAAATTCTTCTTTAGTATTCAGTACACATATTTTCGTTTTAGTAATTGATATATCAAATTTTCAACTTAAACAATCCGTATATTCCAGGTATTTGAGCCCAAATTTATTGAATCTTTTTCCAATGAGTAGTTCAATTTATTATAATGATGATATTGTATTAATAAACGATAGTGATCGATTTGTAGAAAGTCCAGATAGAATAGTAAAAATCAAAGATTTTTTATCCAAAAATAATTTAAATTTGGGAATTAGCAGTGAATTTTCTTCAATAGAAGATTGCAATATTTACTACCATCAAGCAATTACAGCATTGGAAGTAGGAAAAATCCTTGGAGAAGAAAAATATATTTATCAACATGAAGATATTCAGCCTTATAATTTCATTTATATGGCAAAAGACCATATATTAAAGGAAGATTTTTATAATAATTCTATATACATATTGAAAAAATATGATAATAAAAACAGTTCAGAATTATATAAAACCCTATATATATATCTAAAAAATAATCATAATATGACAAAAGCAGCAGAAGAGCTGTTCATACATAGAAATACTTTACGATATAGATTAGAAAAAATTGTAGAAGTATTGGGAATACATTTAGATGAAAATGATAATAGTTTTAAACTATATTATGCTTATAAGTCAATTGATTTTTATAAAAAACTTATGAATGCACAAACCAAAGAAAAATAAATATTCTTTTTATAATCTCTGATTTTTCAGAGATTATTTTTATTTGTTATATATAATTCTTATTAGAAACTATTAATTTAAACTGTAGTGCATAACGCACAATGATGATAATAGTTTTTGGATTTTCATCCATAGCAAGCAATTTTCTACAATGTTATAATTCAATTAATCTAAACAAAGTAACAAAATGTGTATGGGAGGGTTTTATACAATGAAATATGAAAAGCTTTTCACAAAAGGTAAAATAGGTGACTTAGAAATAAAAAATAGAATAGTAATGCCTGCAATGGGAACTAATTTGGCTTCATATACTGGAGAAGCATCTGATAAAATCATTCGTTATTATGAAGAAAGAGCAAAAGGTGGATGTGGATTAATAATTACTGAAATAACTAGAATAGATAATGAGACAGGAATCGGAATGCCTAATCAGTTATGTGCAATGGATTTAAAACAAATTCCAAGATTAGAAATTTTAGCTCGCACAATGCACAAATATAATACAAAAATATTTTTGCAATTGCATCATCCAGGTAGAGAAAATCACGCTATGATGATAGATGGACGTCAAATAGCTGGTCCAAGCCCTATAATGTCATCAGCTATTGGGGAAATGCCTAGAGAGATGACAATTAACGAAATTGAAGGACTAGTTGTAAAATTTGTAAGAGGTGCTGTCTTTGCAAAAATGGCTGGTATAGACGGCGTAGAAATCCATGGTGCTCATGGATATCTTGTTGCACAGTTTATGAGCCCACAATCAAATCATAGAGAAGATAAATATGGTGGTAGTTTTGAAAAAAGAATGAGATTTGTAACGGAAATAATAACGGGCATACGTGCAAAATGCGGTCCTACATTCCCAATATCAGTAAGAATTGATGGAAATGAATTTGTTAAAGATGGAATATCTTTAGAAGAAGCAATTCAAGAAGCAATTTATTTAGAAAAATTAGGTATAGATGTTATTAATGTAAGTTCTGGAACATATGAATCAGTTACTACAGTAATAGAACCAATTTCATATCCTCAAGGATGGAAAAGGCATTTAGCTAAAGCTATAAAAGAAGCAGTTAATATACCTGTAATTGCTTGCGATGTAATTAGAAAACCTGATATGGCAGAAACTATATTAAACGAAGATAATTTAGATTTTGTTGCACTTGGTAGAGCTCAATTGGCGGATCCAGAATGGGGTAAAAAAGCAAAAGAAGGGCACGAGGAAGATATTAGACCTTGTATATCATGCCTTAATTGTATAGAAAGCGTTATGAAATGCGAAAACATAAAGTGTGCTGTTAACCCAAGAGTTGGAAAGGAATTGGAATATCCAAATTTTCCTAAAACGGGAGAAGGTAGAAAAGTCGTAATTGTTGGGGGTGGACCAGCAGGAATGGAAGCCGCAAGGGTTTTATCGTTAAAGCAATTTATACCTATAATATTTGAAGAGAAAGAACGTTTAGGTGGAAATGTATATCTAGCAACTAAACCACCATTAAAAGATAAATTAAACTGGTTCCTTGAATATCAAAAATCTGCAATTGAAAAGTTGGATGTTGTCGTAAGATTAAATGAAAAAGCTACTTTAGAAAAAATTAATGAAATTAATCCATATGCAGTATTTATTGGAGCAGGATCAAATCCTATAGTACCAACAATACCAGGAGTAACCCAAAGCTTTGTGTATACATCAACTGATATTTTAGAAGGTAAAATTATATTAGAAAATAAAAATATAGTAATTGCTGGTTCAGGAATGACAGGCCTTGAAATAGCTGAACTATTAGTTTCTAAGGGAAATAAAGTAACTGTAATAGAGATGGCAGATAAAATTGGACCTTCAGGATATCTACCAAATGTAATTGATATAAGTATGAGACTTGTTAAAAGTGGAGTAGTTCTTCTACCTTGTAGCAAACTTACAAATATAAAAGACGGTGAAATAGATATTGAAAATACTAAAGATAAAAAAATGACTACACTAAAAGCTGATGCAGTAGTACTATCTCTAGGAGTTAAGTCTAATAATGAATTAGTAAAAATTATAGAAGAAAATTATAATATTGTTGAACTATTAGGGGATGTTTGTAAACCAGGCAGAGTAGTAGACGCAGTGTTAAATGGATTTGAAAAAGCTTATGTGCTTTACTAAGATATAAAACAAGTTAAATGAGGGGGCTTATATTATGTATAGTTTTACAAAGACAATGGAACAAATTATCTCATTACAAGGAAAAAAGACAATATTTTATGGTGCAGAAGTATTAAATACAGTTTGGGAAACAAAACCAGAAGTTATAGCAAAATTACTTCCAGCTCCATTAAAACCAGTAAAAAACAAACCATTAGTTTCAACTTTTGTAGCAAATTATCCTAAAACAAGCTTTTGTCCATCATACAAAGAAGCTGGATTGTTTATTCTTGCAGAATGTGATGGAGTTATTGGTAGATACTGTTTATCTATGCCAATAACCGACGGAATGGCAATGTCAATGGGAAGAGAAGTTTGTGGCCTTCCAAAAAAAATGGCAAACATAGATTTTGAAGTTAAAGATGGAAAAGCTGTAGGAAAAATTAGTCGTAATGGAATAGAATTTTTTACAGTTAATGCTGATATCTCTGGAAAATTAAATAAAGATGCTAGAAAGGAAGAACTTAATGAAGCCATAAGTGAATATATGTATAATGTAGCCTATACAAAATCAGCAGATAGCTGTGGTTTCTTATTAAGCCCTACTTTAATAAAACAAAAATTAGCAATAGCTAATGTAACAGAAAATAAATTGGCTACATCTATTGTAACTATGACCGATTCTCCACATGACCCATGGGCAGAACTTGAAGTAGTAAAATTGATAGGTTCTCAATATATAGTTAGTACAAATACATTAGAGCCGGGTGAAAACTTATATTTCAACAAAATTGATCCTATGGGATTTGTTCCATATTCATTTACCAAATGGGATTGGTGGTCTAAATAACAATAAATATCTATTCAATTTAGAGTTCCTGTTAATCTTCATGTGTCGTTGTAATGTAACAAAAAAGATATCCTTTTGATTAATCAAAAGGATATCTTTTTCGACTTAAAAATGATCGTATATTTTACCTTATACATACTTTCTCATGTGCTTTAATGCATTTTTTTCAACTCTTGATACCTGTGCTTGGGATATGCCTATTTCATTAGCTACCTCCATTTGAGTTCTTCCATCGAAGAACCTTAAATTTAAGATTAGCTTTTCTCTAATATTTAATTTTTCCATTGCCTCTTTAATTGATATATTATCAAGCCAACTATCATCTAAATTTTTAGTGTCGCTTATTTGATCCATCACATAAATTTCATCTCCACCAGAATTATAGATTGGTTCAAATAAAGATATGGGATCTTGTATAGCGTCTAGTGCAAATACTACATCTTCCCTTGGTAATTCTAGTTCTTTTGCTATTTGTGTTATGGTAGGTTCTTTATTGTCTTGATTAACCAATCTATCCCTAACTTGTAATGCTCTATATGCAATATCCCGTAGTGAACGGCTTACTCTTATAGAGTTATTATCTCTTAAGTATCTTCTTATTTCGCCAATAATCATAGGTACTGCATATGTTGAAAACCTGACATTTAGACTTAAATCAAAATTATCAATGGACTTCATTAAACCAATACAGCCTACTTGAAACAAATCATCTACGTTTTCTCCTCGATTATTAAAGTGCTTTATCACACTTAAAACTAATCTTAAGTTTCCTTCAATAAACTTATCTCTACACCCAATCTCTCCATTTTGTATCCTAAATAGTAACTCTTTCATTTCCTTTTCTTTTAATACCGGCAATTTCGATGTATTTACTCCACATATTTCTACTTTGTTGAACATCATAAAGTCATCATTCCCTTCAGAGTAATTGTTACTTAATTATGTCCCTATGATTTATCTTTTATACTAAAGACAACCATACCCGGTCAAAATAAATTAGTGGTAATGTATACCATTTATTATTGAGTAGGAAAATAAACTCCAAAAGTAGATATAGAATCTGTTAAAGAAAATTATAAATGATATTAAAAATCCTGCTAACAATGTAGTTAACAGGATTTTTATTATTACTATACAGTTTTAAATTTTCTCATATATATTCTAAAAGCAAGCTCTTCTAAAAAGTTAAACACACTTGTGGTTATTAAGTATAAACCCAATGCTACTGGAGCTGCTATAGCAACAACTGAACCAACTACAGCCATCATTATAACATTACTCTTACTAAGGGTAGCCTGGCCTTCAATTTTCAAAAAAGTCACATATGAAAGCAAACTAGGAGTTAAAGATACAATTACATATATCAGTGGAACAATAAAATAACTGTCTGAGACGTTAATACTCGATACCCAAGGTATAAGAACTGTTCCAACATCCATAGGGATTTTATTAAATACACTCCACATAGTCATTAGTATAGGCATTTGAAGTAGAGTTACTAAGCACCCGAACATGCTTTTTGCACTTTCAGCAGACTGTTTTTTGACCTCTTCCTCAAGTTTGTCCTTATTATCTTTATATTTTTCCTTAAGTTCTTGCATTTTTTTTGCAAGTTTTTGTTGTTGTTGCATAGATTTTTTTTGTTTAAAAGACATTGGTGAAAGTACTAATTTCACACCTACGGTAAGTAAAACTATTGCGAGTCCCCAATCTCCAGTATAATTGAAAATTGAATTTAATAAACCGCTTAAAAAATTAAAAATGATGTTCATTTTTATCCTCCTTCGAATAATTTTGGTTAAAACATCATTTCCATTTTTAAACGTTCTGAATATATCCAAATACAATACTTCTCATAAATTATATAATCTTCTGGCAATAGTTTTTTTATAAATTCAAGCCACTGAATTAAAATATTGTTTGTAACATTTTCTTCAGCTTCATTTTTAATATTTCTATAGGAATATACTGCATAAGAGAATATGCTTGTAAAAGATATTACTAAAAACATTAGCTCAATTACATTTATCAAGTCATAATTCAAATTGCACACCTCCTCGTCTTCTATATTAATCATTATAGCATTATCAATTTAATTTTCAACGATATCTTATTATAAATTGTTAATTTGTTCATATAAGATGTTGTCAAGTTGATCTAAAGTTCTACTCTTTCCAATTTAAAAATAACTGGATGAAGTCCATCATTACATGAATGTATTGCTATTCCTTCTTGTTTAACATAAGCACTGTTACTCCCTGACGCCAGAATATAAACTTTACTTTTCAAACCTTCCCAAGCACCAGCACAAAATTTTTCTGGCATCTCACAATTTTTTGATCTGTATTCATCACCTTCTTGTCCCTTTGCACAAATTACTGGGAGGTTACTTTTCGCATATTGTTTATGAATATCCTCAACTTTTAATTTCTTTAGTATTGTAATTTTAACATCATAAAAATTTGTAATTTCCATTTCTATACCCCCAATTAGTGAATAAAACTTATTGCTTTTAAAAGACAAGTTATACCTTATAATATTATACCATTGTTCATTAATATAATAAGTAGTTTAGTTTGAATAAAGGTATATAATATAAGTAACTACATACTTATTCCAAAAGAAGGAGCGATAAATATTATGGGAAAATTAAAAAATGGATATGTGCAAATTTATACAGGAAATGGTAAGGGAAAAACAACTGCAGCTATTGGTCTAGCTGTGCGTGCAGCAGGAAATGGATACACTGTATTTATGGTACAATTTTTAAAGGGAAGTAACACTGGGGAAATTGAAAGTGCAAAAAAATTGGCTCCCTTTTTTAATATATTTAGATTCGAGAAAAAAAGAGGATTCTTTTGGACATTAAATGCTGGGGAAAAAATCGAATTAAAAGAAGATGTACAAAAAGCCTATAAATTTTGCAAGGAAGCATTAAGAGAAAAAAAATGCGATATACTTATCATGGATGAGGTAATGGGAGCATTGAGCAATAACTTAATAAGTGAAGAACAATTGCTTGAATTAATAGATACTAAGCCTGATAATATAGAATTGATTTTAACAGGAAGAAATGCACCTGAAGTTATAATAAATAAAGCAAATCTTGTAACTGAGATGAAGGACATTAAGCATTATTTTAATGAAGGAGTACCATCCAGAGAAGGAATAGAATTTTAGGAGTATCAGTTGAACAGTTGTTTTTAACTCATAATCAAAACTAAAGAGCATATTAAATTTAATAGTAAATGCTAAAAATCCTGCTAACAAAATAAGTTAACAGGATTTCTACTATAAAAGAAATTTTTAAAATTATCTTTTAATATTATTTAGCTCATATACTTCAGCTAATTTTTCGAACGCTGGTAGGGAATTTTGTATTTTATCAAAAGCTATACAGTAAGATACTCTTACATGACCTGGGCAGTCAAAGGCTGATCCCGGCACTAGTAATAGGTTGAATTTTTTTGCCTCTTCGCAGAACTTTTTATCATCCGCTATTGGTGTTCTTATGAATAAATAAAATGCACCTTGTGGTTTTACACAAAAGAAGCCTATTTTTATAAGATGGTCGTATAAAACATCTCTGCTTTTCTTATATATATTCACATCAACTTTAGCATCCAGGCAATTTGCAATAACCCTCTGGAAAAGTGATGGTGCATTTACAAATCCTAAGATCCTGCTCGCCACATTTAATGACATCATTATATCATTAATGCAATCCATATTTGTATTTGCAACTATATACCCTATTCTCTCTCCAGGCAGTGATAATGATTTACTATATGAATATCCAATGAATGAATTTTTATAGTATTTTAAAATACATGGGACGAAAGCATTATCATAAACTATTTCTCTATATGGCTCATCAGATATCAGATATATGCTTGTACCAAGTTCCTCTTCTTTTTCTCGAAGTAACTTAGCTAAATCTTGTATAACTTTTTCGCAGTACACAACACCTGTTGGATTGTTTGGTGAATTAATAATAATTGCTTTTGTTTTACTATTTATTTTATCTTTTAGCACATGTATATCAGGTTCGAAGGTGTCCATATCTGTGGAAACAACCACAAGCTTTCCGTCAAAATTATTTACATAGTTTCTGTATTCACCAAAAAACGGTGCAAAAACAATAACTTCATCCTCTGGGTCAAGTAATGTTTTGAGCAAAATATTTAATCCTCCAGCAGCCCCACAGGTCATAACTATGTTACTTCCTGAAATATTTATATCATGTTTCTTGTTTAGAAACTCAGCTATTTTAGATCTAACATCTTCATATCCAGAATTATTCATATATCCATGTACAAGATTAGGCGCGTCTTCATTTAATATTTTGTTAACTGCAAGTTTAATACTTTCGGGAGGTGCAACACTTGGATTTCCTAAGCTGAAATCAAAAACATTTTCTTCTCCGTAAATATTAGATAACCTTGTACCTTCCTCAAACATAGCTCTTATTATAGAACTATTAGCAACTAAATCTTTCATTTTTTCAGATATCATTTTTAGTCCCCTTTTATTTTTTATTTACTATGGTTAGTGTAGCGATTAATGATTTAACTATCACCCATGGTGCGTATAATAAAAAGAGGGGCATAAGCCCCTCTCCTGTGATATCAGGCTATTTTTTTCTATTTAAAATTTATTAAAAGTTCTCCGGCCTTTACCTGTTGTCCTTCTTTAACATTAATTGACTCAACTACACCTTGGGCTGAGGCGCTTACTCTTGTCTCCATTTTCATAGCCTCCACTACCATTAGTGGTTGATTTTCAGTTACAGTATCCCCTTCTGTTACAAGGATAGATAAAACAGTTCCCGGTATAGGTGATCCAATCTCTAGAGGATTTGAAGAATCGGCCATTTCTATAGCTTGGAAATCTTGCATAACTTTGTTGTTTCTGTCTTTTATTTTTATTTCGCGTCTATTTCCATCCACTTCAAAAACAAGAACTTTGTTACCTTCTAAATCTAACTTACCAATGTGCACAAGCTTTATCATATAGGTCTTTCCATCAGCAATCTCGGCTTCGCAGGTTTCTCCCTCATCTAGTCCGTGGAAATAAATATCACTTCCGATTCTACTTAAATCTCCAAACTCCTTTTTATATTTTATATAGCCATCGAACACCTCAGGGTATAACGAATAACTTAATATATCTTTTTTATTTGGAGCAATATTAAATTTCTCTATTAAATGTTTTTCTATCAAACTAAAGTCTTCATCAGGAAGTAATTCACCAGGCCTACAGGTAATTGGCTCTACGCCTTTTAAAACTAATCGCTGAAGCTTTTCTGGGAATCCTCCCATTGGTTGACCCATCATACCTTTAAAGTATGATACAACGGAATCTGGGAAAGACATATTAGTTGCTTTTTCGTATATATTCTCTGGCGTAAGGTCATTTTGAACCATAAATATTGCAAAATCTCCAACCATCTTAGAGGATGGAGTTACCTTTACAATGTCTCCTACCATTTCGTTTACCATTCTATACATTTCTTTTATTTCATTAAATTTATGTCCAAGTCCGAAACTTTCTACTTGTGGTTTAAGATTTGAGTATTGACCTCCTGGAATCTCATATCTATAAATTTCAGCAGATCCAGATTTAAGTTCCGATTCGAACTGATAATAAACTGGTCTTACTGCATCCCAATAATCTGAAATCTGTTGGATTCCTTTTAAATCTATACCAGTATCCCTGTCAGTATTCTTAAGTGCTGCAGCAACTGAGTTTAAAGCTGGCTGGCTTGTAAGCCCTGACATGCTGTTAAAAGCAGTATCTACAATGTCCACACCTGCCTGGGTCGCCATCAAAACTGTAGCAACTCCATTTCCTGTAGTATCATGGGTATGAAGATGAATAGGCATTCCTACTTCTTGCTTTAGTGCACTTATGAGCTTAAATGCCGCATGAGGCTTAAGTAATGCTGACATATCTTTTATTCCTAAAATATGAGCTCCTGTTTTTTCAATTTCCCTTGCTATCTTAATATAATAGTCTAAATTATATTTATCTTTTTTATTATTTAAGATATCTCCGGTGTAACAAATGCAAGCTTCTGCAATCTTACCACTTTTAATAACTTCATCAATTGAAGTTTCCATTCCTTTTAGCCAGTTTAGAGAATCAAAAATTCTAAAAACATCAATACCACTACCCGCAGATTCTTTAATAAATTCACGAATTGTATTATCTGGATAATTTTTATATCCTACTGCATTTGCTCCACGTATTAACATCTGAAAAAGAACATTAGGAATTCTCGATCTAAGCTCTGTTAGCCTTTCCCAAGGTGATTCATTTAAATATCGGTATGCTACATCAAAAGTAGCACCTCCCCACATCTCAAGTGAAAACAAATCTCCCCCATAAACAGATGTAGCACTTGCTATCTTTAACATATCCTTTGTTCTCATTCTAGTTGCCATTAATGATTGATGAGCATCTCTCATTGTGGTATCTGTTAGCAGTAATTTCTTTTGAGCTTTAATCCAATTTAAAAGACCTTCTGTCCCTTGTAGATCTAAAATCTGTTTTGTACCACTCAAGTTTTTTGGTATTATAATTTTAGGAACTACTGGTACATCGTAAAGTTTTTTTGAACCATTAGATTCATTTACCATTTTTTCACCAATAAATTTTAGCACTCTACTTTCTCCATCTGCCCGTGGTGTAATGGATATTAATTCAGGATTTTCTTCAATAAAACCGGTATTACATTCTCCCTTTAAAAAAGTAGGATGATTTAATACGTTAATTAGAAAACCTATATTAGTTTTTACTCCTGTAATTCTGGTTTCTTCCACAGCTCTAATAGACTTCTTTATAGCATCTTGAAACGTTCTAGACCATGATATATTTTTTACTAGTAAACTATCATAGTAAGGACTAATTACTGCACCAGCAAACCCATTACCACCATCTAGTCTTATTCCAAAACCCGAACCAGTTCTATATTCTTCTATTTTTCCAGTATCCGGTGCAAAGTTATTTGAAGGATCTTCTGTTGTTATCCGGCACTGAATAGAATAACCGCGAACCTTAACATCTTCTTGAGAATAAATTCCTATCTTTTCGGAATCTAAAGCGTAATCTTCTGCTATAAGTATTTGACTTTGAACTATATCAATACCTGTTACCATTTCTGTAACGGTATGTTCGACTTGAATTCTAGGGTTCATTTCTATAAAATAATGATCTCCATGAGTATCTACTAAGAACTCAAGGGTTCCAGCACTTCTATAATTTACTGATCTAGCTATTTTTAAGGCATCATTGCAGATTTCATTTCTTTTTTCCTGCGATATTGAAAAAGCTGGAGTGTATTCTACAACCTTTTGATGCCTTCTTTGAATAGAGCAATCTCGCTCATGCAAATGAACAATATTACCAAATTTATCTCCAAGAACCTGTACTTCTATATGTTTAGACTTTTCAAGATATTTTTCTATAAAAAGTAAGTCAATACCAAAAGCTTTCTTTGCTTCATTTTTAGCACTTCTATAAGAAGAGGCGAGTTCTCCTTCGTTTCTTACAATTCTCATACCTCTCCCACCGCCACCAGCAATTGCCTTTAGCATAACAGGGTATCCACATTTTTCTGCAAGTTTCTTTGCTTCATCTAGTGTTTCAATATTTTTTTCATCTCCAGGTATCGTAGGAACTCCTAGTGCATTTGCCACTATTTTAGATTTAATTTTGTCTCCCAGTTTATCCATCATTTCCGCCGTAGGTCCTATAAATTCAATACCTGCGTCAGCACACTTTTTCGCGAATTCAGGATTTTCTGATAAGAAGCCATAACCTGGATGAATGGCATCTACTCCTTTTTTAAGTGCAAGACTGATTATCTCGTCAATATTTAGATATGCCTCAACGGGATTTCTATTTTTCCCAATTAAATAAGCTTCATCTGCCTTAGTTTTAAACAACGAATATCTATCCTCATTGGAATAAATTGCTACCGTACGAATTCCAAGTTCATTGCAAGCTCTAAAAACTCTTATGGCAATTTCGCCTCTGTTTGCTACTAGTACTCTTTTAAATTTCTTCACTTTTGTTACCCCCTATTTTAGTCTTAACCACTTCATCATTCATTATCAAATAGAATACAGTATTTTCAACAAAAATGCAATCAAATCATTCCCTTCGCAGAACTGAAGCATGATTTCGTATTATTATGGGTACTTGGAGCCCTTACAGTTGCACCATTATTGGATGGAAAGATTTCCTGTAAGTGATAAACTAAAACCATGAGATTTAGGAAAATAAGAACCCTGAATAATTTCCAAATAACCACAAAAACAAACACCTTTTTGTACAATAGTATTGAAGAGGTGATGAGAATTGAAGAGATGGAAATTGTTTGGTGAAATTAAAAAAATGAAGGATAGAGAATTTAATAAATCTCAGTAATTTTCGGTACTTAGCAATGGAACGCACACAAAAGAAAATTTGATAGTTAATATATCTTCGCTAACTCTAAAATATTATTCCTATTCTAATGTAAACAATACTTCAATTGTAGTGTTTAGATATTTTGCTAAACGCATAGCTAATTCTAAAGTTGGATTATACTTATTATTTAATTATTTAAATAATTATATTGAAATATTTAAGTAATAATGATATCATATACCTGTAGGGGGTATATGATAATTATGATTTATAATATACCAAAATAAATTTCAAAACAAAGATTCATAATAGAAATTTTACTATTTCAATTGAAAGAGGGGAAAAATCATGAATGATATATTAACAATAATATCAATACTTTTAATAGTTTATATGCTGTATCCTAAAATAATGATTAAATTTAATAAGAATGTACAAAATGTTTCTGGAGAAGAAGCTACTAAGCTTATACGAGAAAACAAAGGCCTTGTGATTTTAGATGTACGAAGTAAAGGTGAATACCAATCAGGACATATAAATGGTTCTAAGCTAATGCCCGTTTCCGAAATTGCCTCAAGGATTTCTGAAATAGAAAAATTTCGTGGCAAACCAATTTTAGTACACTGTGCATCCGGTAGTAGAAGCCCTAGAGCAGTTAATATATTATTAAAAAATAAGTTTGATCAAATATATCATATGAATCATGGACTATCAAGTTTTAATGGAAATCTCAAAAGATAATTAATATAAGAGAATATTAAAAAATAAAGGAGCACAGCTGTGCTCCTTTCTCTTATTGGTGATGGTGTTCACCATGATGGTTACATGTTACATCTTGATCTTTAAGTGTTCCATTAATATATTCGAGAATAACCGCTTTATATTCTCCTGATGCTCCTTTTATCACTTCAAGACCATTCTGCTGTAAGCCACTAATTGCGCCTCCACCAATTCCTCCTGTAATAACTACTGATGCTCCCTTTGCTTTAAGTAAGTCTGCTAATCCCTGATGCTGATGTGCGAGTTCCACTGATGATATTTCTTCAATGCTTACAATCTTTTTGTCTTCTATAGTTGCAATTGCAAAGCTTTCACTCATTCCAAAATGTTGATTTACCATATTCCCTTTATTAGGTATTGCTATTTTCATATCTTTTACCTCCATTTTCTATTTTTCTATATTCTTAATAATCTTACTTATAATGTCTTCAGCTACTTGTGTTAATTCAGTATTAAGCTTATATTCGCCTTTGTTGGAAATGTTAACAATTTCTCTACACATTGGAATTTCACCAAGTAAATCTAGATCATTCTTATTTAGGAATTCATCTATGTTATCTGATTCAAAGATTCTTATTTTCTCGCTACATTCAGGACAAATAATATAACTCATATTTTCTATTAATCCTAATATATCTATATTAAGCTTCCGAGCCATATTAATTGCTTTTCCAACAATCATAGATACTAAGTCCTGTGGCGTAGAAATCATTACTATGCCTGTAATTGGTATTGATTGCATTACTGTCAAAGCAACATCACCTGTGCCAGGAGGCATATCTATTATTAAATAATCAAGCTCTCCCCATATAACGTCAGTCCAAAACTGCTTAACGACCCCAGAAACTGCTGGTCCTCTCCAAATAACTGGATCATCTTCATTTTCCACAAGAAAATTCATTGAAATAACATCAATGCCCTCAGTGGTTCTAACTGGTATAATACCAGCTTCACTCATTTTAGGTTTCACATCTTTAATACCTAACAACCTTGGTATACTTGGACCTGTAATATCAGAATCCAAAATGCCAACCTTATAACCTTTTTTATTAAGTTCATGTGCAATAAGAACAGATATCGTAGATTTACCTACACCACCCTTTCCACTCATAACTCCGATAATATTTTTAACTTTATTTAACGGATTATTTTCTATTCCACAAGTCTCTTTATCATCACACTTGCCACTTGATGGACAACTTTCACAATCAGCCATAAACTTTCACCTCGTATTTTTATTTGTAATATACCCTTTATATTATAATGCAATTATTTGTTATTGGCAAATCCCAATAATAATTGATTATATCTATCCTTTTTAAATACCATAATGTTAGGATAATAATATATTAATAAAAACTAATGTAACCTATGGAATTTAAAAATTTCATGTTATAATATCATTATATTTGTATATAATGATATAAAATATAAAGGAGAGTGTTTAGATGCATAAATTTAACATTAAGAATCTACAAAAACTAGATAGTCCAAAACGAAGACAAACTATGCCCCCTGAAGAAACCTTGAGAAAATTTAATATCTCTGATAGAGGCACCTTACTTGATATAGGCTGTGGTATAGGGTATTTCACCATTCCTGCAGCTAATATTCTAAAACAAGGAAAAGCAATTGGACTCGATATAATGTCTGAAATTATTGATATTGCAAAAGAAAAGGCAAATAATATATCTAATATAGAATTTATAACAAGTGAAGAATATACCTTTCCAGTTGAGGATGCTTCAATTGATTATGTTTTTATATGCAATGTTATTCATGAAATTGAAGATAAACCTAGATATTTCAAAGAGATAAAAAGAGTGCTGAAAGTAAATGCTTTTCTTTGTATTATTGACTGGGAGAAAAAAGAAACTGAAATGGGACCCTCTATTAATGAACGAATATCTAAAGAAGAAATGATACAGGTTTGCGCTCTAGCTGATTTTGAACATGTTGAAGATATAAATATAAATACTGGTTACTACTCAGGCATTCCCTATAGGGAATGCCTCAGGTTGTTTACAAACCCAGTATAATTTTTTATTATACTGGGTTTTTTTACATGCAATTATGCGATAGCATTTTGATTTATGTAGAAATTAGAAATAAGCACTAAATTTTTAGTTATAAAATCAA
>JBLHPD010000082.1:0-19282 GCA_047624165.1 Clostridium sp.
GCAGCTAAAACACCATTTACATATAAAAAATGAGAATGATAATAATATAATTTTAGAAAATTAGTTATGTATAAATAATATATCAAATGCTATTCAGATTGGTAATTAGGTACTTTTTAAGAACTTTTTTCTATTCATGCAATCTGTAACTATTCAAATAAAAAAAATGCCTATGGGAGGAGTGAAGAGCTTTGAATACAGTAATTCTTGATGGTACGCAAATTGAAAACTGCGTAGAGGCTAACCTTAAAATTGTACTTTCAAAGGAATATGATAAAAACGACTATTTTAAGCTCAGTGGCATGAACATCTTACCTTGCAGGGCCTGCGGTTCCTGTGGGTATAAAACACCTGGCAAATGAATTATCAATGATGATATGGGGACTATTTTAAAAGCGATGGCGCAATGTGACGTTTTGATTTTTTTTACCGAGATAAAATTTGGAGGTTACTCTTCAAATTTAAAGAAAGCAGTAGACAGGTTGGCTGTATTAGGTATACCGCTCTACGTCTGTTATTTGGTTTCTTGAAAGTATTTCATCTCAATTTAAAAACGAGTTGAAAAATAAGAGTTTTTTTGTGGTTGCACAAAGTGGTGTTTTTGATACAATGATGCTTCAGCCTTTATTAAATACATGTAATTTTTTTACTGAGGAAATGGATATGAAATGGCATGGAGGATTAAGATGCGGTGGTGGTGCAGCAATTAATGGAAAACTTATAGAGAATCTAGGAAGAAGAGGAAAGGAAATAAAATTAGCTTTTGAACTTGCCTTGAAGGATGTTTTTGAGGGTAATTTAATTTCTCCTAAATCACAAAAATTGATTACTTTAAAAATACTGAAAATCTTATATACGCCATTAGCTATATTTTTAAATTATATGTCAAATAAGACGGCAAAGAAGAAAGACCTCAGGCCAGATGATCTTAGCCGGAAAGCTTATTCAGAGTGAATAATTAAAATACAAATAAAGAATTTGCTGATGTAGAGGGAAATGGGAGAATTATATGGATTTTCACTTGAGGGACAGGGAACAAGAGTAATTATGATGCATGCAGAAACGTTCACGTACTTGGAAAGCAACATTTATTTGTGCGTTAAAGCGAGTGCAAATAAACGCATCCGTAGTCAGAGACCCTACCTAGCTAAACATTGAGAATATACGAAAACTCAGGGAGGTCCTACTTGGTCTTTTCAAATGAGAATTAATTATAGCTTCATAAAGCATAATAATGAGATTAATGAACAATTGTATAAAAGTATGGTTTAAATGAAGTATGACTTGAATATAACCCTTACATTCATACATATTTAGTTTAATCTATGGATTATAGGGGGTAATTATGAACCGTGACACATTTATGAAGAATGCTATTGATCCTTATATAGATTCCATAACGGGGATTAGGAATAAGAATTATATTATAAAATTGTTACAAGAGAAAATAAGTAATAAGGATTTAGTTAATTATTCTCTTTTCCTTTTGGATATAGACAATTTCTGGTTTATTAACGACTATTGGGGATATGATTTCGGAAATGATTTACTTAAAGAGATAGCTGAGGGATTACTAAATATCATTCAGAATAACGCTATAGTTGCGTATTTAGGAGCGAATAGTTTTATAATAATTAATTTTGAAATTGAAGATATAGGCAAATATGCTGAAGAAATACTAAATAGAATAAGAGAAGAATTCATATTAGAAAATGCTAGTGTTAATTTAACTACTAGTTTAGGAGTTTATGAAGATTATACACATGAAGCTTATACATATGACGGAATTATTAAGGGAATTCAAAATGCTGATATAGCTTTAAATAAGGCAAAAATGAATGGAAAGGATTGTTTTGTTATTTTTAATGATTCAATTAAATGGGAACTAAATAGAAAAGTAAAGATTCAAAATAACCTTAGAAACGCAATAAAAAAAGATCTCATGGAAATTTATTATCAACCCAAAATTGATACAAAGAATCAACAGTTTTTAGGAATGGAAGCTTTACTTAGATGGAACGATGATGAGCTTTTAACTATTTCACCTAGTGAATTTATCCCTATTGCGGAGGAAATGGATATTATTATAGAACTTGGAAGATATGTACTTAAAAAGGTTTGTATACAAATAAAAAATTGGGAAGAAAGAGGCGTTAATTATATTAATGTCGCTGTGAATGTATCCTCGAAACAATTTAGAGATATATCTTTACCCGACTTCATAACAAGTACTTTAAAAGAGCAGGGGTTACCGCCCGGTGTCTTGGAACTGGAAGTGACAGAGAGTGCTATTGTTGAAAATGATAAATATTCGAATAAAATGTTTAATGAATTTATAAAAAAAGGTATTAAAATAGCAATAGATGATTTTGGTGTAGGATATTCCTCATATAATCAGTTAAGTAACTTAAGTTTCAATACACTTAAAATTGATAAAAGTTTTATTGATTTTATTGATTTTGATAATAAAAAAAGCCTTATAGTTAAAAACATGATAGATTTTGCCCATATTTTAGAAATGAATGTAGTGGCAGAGGGCGTTGAACAGGAGCATCAGATGAAAAAATTAAAAGAATATGGCTGTGACATAATTCAAGGCTATTACTACAGTAAGCCGCTTTGTGTACATGATTTAGAAGAATATATTATGAAAAAAGGTAAGGAGAATAAAAATGAATCTTGCAAAAATATTAAAAAGAGGTTCTAGTAATAGAAACTCAAAAAATTATATTAAGAAAATTTAGATCTGAAGATGTTCTAGGGTTAGTAAAATACTATTCAAATAAAAAGATATAGCTATCTTGACTAAAGAAAGAGGTAAATAATGGAAGAATTAAGGGATGAACTAATAAAACTTATAAGTGAAAAAGTACCTTTGAATGAAAGAACAATAATAGTTAGTCAGGAATTGGACAAGCTTATTGTTTCTTATTATATGAGTGAAGTGGGTTAACAATTAAAAAATGGTTCAAAAACTGATATCGGAATTTGAGATAAAGTCCAATAACTATATAGAACAATTAAGGTTATCTTTAGACTAGATTAAGGTTCACTAAACAATTGCAATTTATCATTTAAATAAAGATTAAGTTATGAAGAGGGGATAGATGTGAAAATTATGTATGGGGTGAAATTGATATGAATAAAATAATGAAGAAGATTTTCTTAGGATTTCTGGGATTGATAGTAGTAATCATCATGGTACTATTCATGAATAATCGGATAATAGCGGTAAAATATAGTAAGGGTTCAACTATCGCAAAAGTACGATTGATGAACAATTGTATAATATTACGGGGCGACAAGAAGTCGCTAATTGGTAGTGTTTCTAAAGAAACTGTGTTAGTTACTAAGCGGTATCCACATTCGAAAGTAAGCTGCAATATCAGAGGGTAAGGGATTGTGGAGAAAGCGAATACCAATAGGACGAAAGTGCAGGGGGAAAAAATAACCAGTTGGATAGAGTTTAATAACTCACTCGAAAGAGGGCAGACTTCCACATGGTCCCCAATATGTTCTAAGCATGGCGTATGGGACGAAATAGACATAAGAGGTGTAATTAGATACCTTAAAAACTAAGATACTTTGCTCAGACGATATAAACGAAGAAAGAACAGTGAAGTTAGAAGATCTAATGACTCAATCAATAGATTCGAGCTGAATTTATAACAATGGTGGCTGACAAGTTAAGATTACAAAATAAGATTGGCTAGTTAGCTTCAATTACACTTGTGTTACATTCACTTTGGCTTTAATTTTAAAAAAATAACTTACAATTCATCAGATCAATTGTAAGTTATAGTTATTATGAAATGCTCTTAGCTTTATTAGTTACTTCCATTTTCTTTTTGATTTAAAAAGTTCCTGAAGATAACCCCATACGGAAACTGGCGACATAATCATCTGATAAAATAATACGAATATTGTAAGCCCAAATAGATTATTTCTAACCCTCAAATTTAAACTCTTAAACACATGCTGTTGATATTTATATAGTATGCCATAACTTATAAAGGTTAATGGAAGAACCAGTAATGTCATAGGACCTACTATCCAATATATACCAAATAAAGTCAAAAATAAGCCTGGAAGCCAACAGAATGTATACACGAAATCAAGGTATGGCATAATAAAATTTACACTTGTTAAATACTTAATATAGATTTTAGGTTGTTTCCATGGTTGTATTTTTTTTAACGCCTCAATCATGCCTCTTGCCCATCTTGAACGTTGGCTTGAAAATGAGTGTAAATTGGTTGGAACATCAGTAAATGCAACTGCTAATGGCTCAAAATACGTTTTCCACCCCTTATTCAATAGATTCCATGTTAAAACAATATCTTCACCAATTGCATTAGGCCACCCACCTACTTCTTCAATGTTTTTTGTCTTATAAATACTAAATGCGCCCTGAGCAACAAGTACACCCTGGTATAATCCTTGCATTCTTTTGATTGATGAAATCCCAAGAAAATAATCCCATTCCTGCATTTTTGTCAATAAATTATCCCTACTATTGCGAACAAGTATACAACCTGCAACTGCACAAACTTCATTTGTATTTTTAATTCGTGCTACAAGATACCTTACAGCTGATTTATGTAAAATTGTATCCGCATCTAATGTAATGACAAGATCAGTAGTAGTAGATTCAAGGCCAGTATTTAAAGCGTTATATTTTCCTAGGGTTTCTTCTCTAATTACTGATACATCAAGATTCAATCTAGCTGCCTCTTTTATAGCATTTGATGCAGTCGCATCATCAGAGCCGTTATCAATAACAAGTATTTTACATGCGCCATTGTAATCTTGAGTAGCAATGTAACTTAAAGTATCAGCTATTGCACCTGCTTCATTCCTTGCTGCAATAAGGATGGTAATATCGTCTGATGGATTTTCATTTTTAAGAGGTGTTTGCTTATCCATTATTAGGCTAATAATTAAAAAAGTATTAAGATATCCAGGTATGTATGCTATCCCTGTAATAATAATAATTGCAACTGGAAGCGATACTATTTTAGAAAAATCTTTAATCCAGTTTATAGAAATATAAATTGCAAATATCGTCCACAACAGAGCGAAAATATGGCAAATTAAAAACTTTGTGAAAACAGATATATAAAATTTTCTTTTGTACTGTGCCTTTTTATTTAATTCACTATTTTTATAACTTAGCATATGGGCCTTTCTTATATATTAATAGAAAAGTGGATAAACACACCTTTCTATTAATATACTTGATGGGGTATGTAATTGTTACTTAATATTAGAATATAAATAAAAATGGTAAAGGTACTTATGTCATAGATAAAATTTACTTTTTATACCGTACATTAATCCAACTTTCACAAATTTTCTCGATGAAATTAATAGCATTTTCTGTACCGTTTTCTTGTTCGATTAACTCTTTGATTTCTTTTGCCTTATTGATATTTTTAACATTTTCCACTTTCCCAAACCTTTGTACTAAATCATTTACCGTAAGTGATTTTTCAAACAGTGGCTCTAATGCATAACTCATTTTGTGCAAACGGTTCGCCCAGAACGGCTGGTCAATTGCCATCAAATAATATTTCAATAATATCATGTGGGTCTACATCATCTTTAAATTTTGTGAAATCAATGTTTTGAAGCCGTGCTTTTACACTTTTATCATCATAGCTTTCTACCACACTTCTTACTACTTCCTGAACCTTTTCATCTTTTGAACAGATTGATTGCGCTAACAGAGTGTAAACACAAGAAAAGTATTAATTCGCATTTTATATTGCATTGTTTCTATTTTTGTTTTTTGATCAAATTTAGCTTAGATTTTATTAAAGAGGTAAATTTATAGGATGATTTTGTAAATAATGTTAAATTTTAAAGAGGAGATTACGTTATTTTGTAGAATGTATAACTATATAAATATGAAAAAATTAACAATTATTCATATTATTTGAAAAAAATATTGGGGGTGTCGCAATAAATATATGACATAAGCATGAACTGATTTTTAATACATTTTGCATACTAATAATATAAAATAGGAGGATGGATTATGAAAAAACTAAAACTGACGACAAAAATATTTATAGGACTTATTCTTGGTATTGTAGTGGGTTTGTTATTACAAGGTAGCCCAGAAATTGCACAAACATATATTAAGCCAGTTGGTACTTTATTCCTTAATTTGATTAAAATGATTATAGTTCCACTTGTATTTTCATCACTAATTGTTGGCGCAGCTAGTATTGGGGATCCTAAGACATTAGGTAGAATTGGTGGAAAAACGGTTCTTTATTATCTTGTAACAACAGCTATAGCGGTTACAATAGGATTGATACTAGGAACCGTCATGAATCCAGGAGCCGGACTAGTAATACCAATTGATGCAGCGGCAGCAGAGGCTGTTAAAGCTCCATCTATAATAGACACTTTGTTGAATATAATACCTAGTAATCCGTTAAAAGGAATGGTAGAGGGGAATATTCTCCAAGTAATTGCATTTGCTTTATTTTTAGGAGTGGGATGCACATTTTTACCTAAAGAAAAATCAGCGCCCTTTGTAAATTTCATTGATAGCGTCGCTGAAATAATGTATAAGATTACAGCCTTTATAATGGAACTTGCACCCTATGGCGTGTTTGGATTAATAGTGCCTGTAGTTTCTGCGTATGGTATGGATATACTAAAACCTTTGAGTATGGTTATACTTGCTGTATATATTGGATGTGTCTTACACGCAATATTAGTATATTCTACAGCAGTGAAAATTTTTGCTAATATTAGTCCAATCAAATTTTTTAAAGGGGTTGCACCTGCAGCAGTCACAGCTTTTAGTACATCAAGTTCTTCGGGTACTTTACCTGTAACCATATCATCAGTAAAAGAAAATTTAGGAGTATCAGAAAAAATAGCAAGTTTTGTCTTACCACTAGGGGCCACTATTAATATGGATGGAACGGCTCTTTATCAAGGTGTTTGCGTATTATTCGTAGCACAAATATATGGGATTGATTTATCGGTAGCTCAAATGGTGACAGTTGTATTAACAGCAACATTAGGATCCATTGGAACAGCCGGTGTCCCTGGAGCAGGGCTTATCATGCTTACATTAGTGCTACAATCAGTAGGACTTCCTCTAGAAGGATTAGTATTAATTGCAGGAATTGATAGAATACTAGATATGGCTAGAACATCTGTAAATGTAATTGGAGATGCATCTTGTGCAGTCGTAGTTGATGCAACAGAAAAAAAACTGAGTTTAAGCAATAAAAATTTAAAAGTAAATAGTTAAAACACTTTCATCATGCAATAATGGTTTTAAAGGGAGGCAGAGATTTTGTCTAAAACACTAGGGATTATAGGGGGCATGGGACCCTTAGCTACCGTTGAACTATTTAAGAAAATTGTATGTCATACCTATGCAACATGTGATCAAGATCATATTCGTGTTTTAATAGATAATAATACATCTATACCTGATAGGACGGCCAGTATTATTGGAGGGGGAGAAGATCCTAAGAAGTATTTGATTGAATCAGCCAGAAAACTTCAATCCATGGGAGCCAATTACCTGATTATGCCCTGTAATACTGCTCACTACTTTTATAAGGATATTATAAAAGAGATAAAAATACCATTCCTTAATATGATAGATGAAACAGCAAATTTTATATTAAGCAAATATCCCCAAATTAAGAAGATAGGCCTTTTAGCTACAAAGGGAACTTGCAGTAGCGGTGTTTATGATGCGGTATTTAGGCAATATGGGATAGAACTCATAAAACCCTATGAAGAAGATCAAAAACAAGTTACAGACCTCATTTATGGAATAAAGGAAGGAATCCGGGGTGCAAATCTAACAGGATTTTATGAAACTGTTGAAACTATGGAAAGGCATGGAGTGCAATTATTTATTTTAGGATGTACTGAGCTCTCTGTTGCCTATGAGAAGTATCAGTTAAAAGGGAATTATGTGGATCCACTAAATATCCTTGCCATGGGTGCAATAACATTTGCGGGGAAAAAAGTCATAAATATATAATAAAATGGAGCTGGGATAATCCTAGCTTCATTTATTAATTAAGCAAGATAAATGAATAAACAACTACCGATCTGGATAGAATTGAAAAAAAGGATAGATTTACGCTTTTATTTATGATAAAATTATAGTTGGATTTTATGAATAGTTGTTTTAAGAGTAAAAACAACTATTCTGAAAGACTTTTTTATTTAAAAATAGTTTTGCATGATTTAACAGAAAAATGTACACCTTTTTATTTGAATGGCATATAAAGTAGTATAAATTCAAATAAAAGGTGGTGTCATATATGGCGGATATAATTATTCAATATGTATTAATAGTGCTTTTAGTAACAGGTCTTGGTTATTTAGCTTATTTGTTAAAGGATAGAGATATAAATATTAAGGATGACTACTTTGGTCTTGCTAATGTAATACTTGGTTCTTTAGTAGATAGTGAATCCACACCTGAAAATGCAAAGAAAATTATTAGAATTATTTCAAAAGCAGTGCAATATGTAGAAACTAACTATAAAAACAGCGAAAATACTTTCAAAGAAGAAGAAGCTATTAAGCTTACAAAAGATGATCTTCGTTTAATGAATTTTGAAAGCAATATAGATGGTGAGAGCATAAAATATCTAATAAGATTAGCTGCGGCAGTATTGCCACCAACTAATAAGTCACTTTAGCAAAGTGAAAATTAAAGCGAATTACTGTATTAACCGGCAGAAAAGTTTTGTTCTGCCGGTTATTTCATGCCCTTAATATAACTGTTGATAACCAAGGAGGAAAGTTAATGTTAAAAACCATAGAATATGGAGAAATTGAAGGAAACTATATATTAATTGACGTAAGAAGTCCAGGTGAATTCATGGAAGGAACTATAAAAGGAGCAATTAATATTCCCTTATTTGATGATGAAGAAAGAAAAATTATTGGTACCGTGTATACAAGGGAAAGTGTTGAAAAAGCAAAAAGAATTGGACTAGAAGTAGCGTCTAAAAAATTACTTCGAATTTATGATGAAATTAAAAAATTAGATAAAGAGTATAATAAAATTGTGTTATTTTGCGCTAGAGGTGGAATGAGAAGTGGTGTACTTGGTATGTTACTAAGCTCCCTAGGTATTAATACAGAGCGAATAAATGAGGGATATAAGGGATATAGAAAGTTTGTAATTGAGAATTTACCAAAGCTTAATGAAAAAGTACAATACATTGTTCTGCATGGTAACACTGGGGTTGGGAAGACTGAAATACTTAAACAATTAGAGCGTGATGGGTTTGATATTTTAGACTTAGAAGGTTTTGCTAATCATAGAGGATCATTATTAGGTACAGTAGGCCTTGGAAAAACAGCTAGTCAAAAGGGATTTGAATCTAAAATATATCATATGTTGCAATCTTCTAAAAGTTCATATGTGTTTATTGAAGCAGAAAGCAAACGGATAGGAAACACTACAATACCTGATTTTATATTTGAAAAAATGAAAAAGGGTGTACACATATTTGTGGATGCAGACATTGAGTTTAGATGCGACCTTATTATTAAAGAGTATACAAAGCAGGAGAACTGTCAGGCTGAAATAATTGAATGTTTAAAAAGACTGGGGAAATATATTGGAGAAAAAAATGTTATAAGATATTCTGAACTAGTTTTAAAATCTGAATATGATGAAGTGGTAAGTGAGCTTATGATAAAACATTATGACCCTATGTATACACACGGCTCCAACAAATATAATTATAAATTAAAAGTTAAAGTAGTAGATATAAAAACTGCTACAAAAGAAATAGAAAATTGGGTAAATATAACATAAAAGAATATAAATATCAAAAAAACAGAACGCTAGTTTCTGTTTTTTTATTTAAATTACTTTACCTTTTGCTCGTAAACATATAAAATAACAAAAGGATAAGAAAATTTTACTGGAGGATTTTTATGAGTTTTGATAAAGAAGAAATTGAAACCTATGATGTTACAGACTTAACTTCTCTGGAAAAACTAGAGCCGGTAAGAATAAGACCAGGTATGTACATAGGTTCTACAGGAAGCAAAGGTCTACATCATTGCATATGGGAAATTTTAGATAATTCTATAGATGAAATAGCTAATGGCTATGGTGATAGAGCTGAAATAATATTAAATAAAGATAAAAGTGTTACTATTGTTGATAATGGAAGGGGAATTCCTACAGGAATACATCCTTTAAAAAATAAATCTGGTGTGGAAATGGTATTTACTGAACTTCACACTGGTGGAAAGTTTAATAATAAGAATTACAAAACTTCCGGTGGGCTTCATGGGGTTGGAGCCGCGGTTGTAAATGCATTATCAGAATGGTTACTAGTTGAAATAAAGCAAAAGGGACAAATTTTCACTCAAAGATTTGAATATGCCTATGATGATGATTTAAAAAGGCTTATGCCAGGTACACCAGTAAGCAAGCTTGAGATGGTTGGGAAAACAAAAGAAACAGGTAGCACGGTTACTTTTATGCCAGATAAAAGTGTATTTACTACCCTGGAATTTAATTCTGATTTTATTGATGAAAGACTACAAGAATTGGCGTTCCAAAATAAAGGTATTACATTAGTATTTATTGATAAGCGAACAGAAGGAAAACCCGCTAAGGAATACCACTCTGAGAGGGGTCTTCTAGATTTTATTGATTACCTAAATGAAAGTAAAACGCTACTCCATAAGGAACCTATATACTTTCAAGGTGAAAAAGAAATAAATGGAATAAATTTATACGGAGAAGTGTGTATTCAATTTACTGATTCAACTACAGAATACATTGCTAGCTACGTTAACAATATACCAACTACTGAGTCTGGAACTCACGAGACTGGGTTTAAAACAGGGATGACAAGGGCTTTTAAAGAAGGTGCTAAGAAGCTTAATCTTTTAAAAGAAAAGGATAAGGAATTTGAAGGTGACGATTTAAGAGAAGGAATGACGGCAATAGTTAGAATTAAAATAAGCAACCCAATATTTGAAGGTCAGACTAAAAGTAAACTTGGAAATAATGAGGCATACAGCATGATGAATGAATTGTGCTATGTTAAAATATTAGAATGGATAGAGGATAATAAAGAAATGGCTACTAGTATAATAAGTAATGCTATTTCTGCCGCAACTAGGCGTGATAAAATAAAAAAAATTAATGAAGCTGAGAGGAAAAAAATAGGTAAGGGCGCATCTCCTCTTGCGGGGAAGATTGCTGTATGTACACTAAAAGATTCCGAGTATACAGAATTTATAGTGGTGGAAGGAGACTCAGCTGGTGGAAGTGCTAAGCAAGCTAGGGATAGAAGATTTCAAACTATAATGCCTTCTAAAGGTAAAATTATGAATACTGAAAAGCAAAAGCTAGAAAATGTACTGGCTAGCGAAGAGCTTAAAATATTCAATACTGCTATTGGAACTGGAGTTTTAGAAAATTATGTTGAAAAAGATTTAAAATACGGTAAGATAATCATATTAAGTGATGCGGACGTTGATGGATATCATATTAGAACACTATGGATGACTTTTATTTATAGATATATGAGGCCACTTATCGCAAATGGTCATCTTTATATGGGAATGCCCCCACTTTATAAGGTTTATAAGGCTTCTAAAAATGGAGAAATTGTTAGGTATGCATATAGTAATGAGGAATTAGCTAAGACAAAAAAAGAAATTGGAAAGGGTGCTCTTATCCAAAGATATAAAGGGCTTGGAGAAATGAATCCAGATCAACTTTGGGAAACTACACTTAATCCAACTACTAGGACCTTGCAGCAGGTTACAATAGAAGATGCAGCAAAGGCGGAGAAGATGGTTTCACTTCTAATGGGAGATGTGGTTGCACCTAGGAAAAATTACATGTACAAATATGCTGAGTTTTAACGATGATTTTAAAAGTCGTTAGCATCACATTTTGTGATGAGTACAGCACCGTAGGTGATGATTTAACAGGAGGTTTATTAAATGGCAAAAAAAATCGATGTACCTAAAGATAATAATATAATAATGACTCCAATTGAAGAAGCAATGCCAGATAACTACCTTCCATATGCCGTTGAGGTTGCCCGTGAGCGAGCACTACCAGACGTGAGAGATGGTTTAAAACCAGTACATAGAAGAATTCTTTATGGGGCATATATGCTAAGGGCATTTCCGGACAAACCTTATTTTAAATCAGCAAGAATAGTTGGAGATATTCTTGGTAAATACCATCCACATGGAGATAGTTCTGTTTATGGTGCCATGGTAATACTAGCCCAATCTTTTGCTACAAGAAAACCATTAATTGATGGTCATGGAAACTGGGGAAGTCAAGATGGAGATAATGCAGCTGCTATGCGTTACACAGAAGCAAGACTTTCACCTATTGCACTTGAAATGATAAGGGATATTGACAAAGGCGTTGTGGATATGGTAGATAACTATTCTGATACAGAGAAGGAGCCATCTGTACTACCAGCAAGATATCCTAATTTGCTTGTAAACGGAACATTTGGTATAGCGGTAGGAATAGCAACAAACATTCCACCTCATAATCTAGGGGAAGTAATTGATGGAGTACTAGCTTATGCTGATAATAAGGAAATTACAGTTAAACAGCTTATGAAGCACATCAAAGGACCAGATTTACCAACCGGAGGTATTTTGATCGGGCAGAAGGCTATAGAAGCTGCTTATGAGAGTGGAGAAGGTAAGGTAACTCTACGTTCTAAAATGAAAATTGAAGTTCTAGAAACTGGGCGCCTTGGCATTGTAATTACAGAGTTTCCATACAGAAAAAATAAAGCAAAATTACTTCAATCTATTTCTGATATGACAGCGGATAAAAAACATTCAAAAGCATTAGAGTCTATTATTGATATTAGAGATGAATCTGATAGAACTGGACTAAGATCGGTAATTGAATTTAAAAAGTCTACAAATAAGGAAACTGCTACCAAGGTACTTAAATATTTAATGATGAAAACAGAACTTCAATGTAATATACCTTTTAACATGGTAGCATTGGCCAATGGTAAACCCCAAACTATGGGACTTAAAACCATATTGATGCACTACTTAAATCATCAAAAGGATGTTGTTACTAAAAGAACTCAAAGAGAACTAGAAGTTGCAGAAAATAGATTTCATATCGTAGAAGGATTTATTAAGGCAATCGACGTAATGGATGAAATTATTGTAATAGTTAGAGGCTCAAAATCTAAAAAGGATGCAGCATTTAACCTTATAGCTAAGTTTAATTTTTCAACTATCCAAACTGAAGCAATACTTGAACTTATGTTATATAAGTTAACGGGCCTTGAAATAAAGATATTTTTAAAGGAATATAAAAAATTAGAAGGATTAATTAGGGGGTATAAAAAAATTCTTGAAAATGAGGATGAACTTCTTAAAGTTATAAAAATAGAAATTTCAGAAATTAAAGATAAATATAATGATCCAAGAAGAACGGAAATTATTGAGGATGATAACCTAGCTAAAATAGACGTAGAGGAGTTAATCGTAGTAGAGGATATTATGATAACACTATCTAACGAGGGATATATAAAGAGAGTTCCAATGAAATCATATAATAGATCAAACACTGATATAGAAGATATAGAGTATAGAGAGGGCGATTTTAATACATATTTACTTCAAACAAATACTAAAGATACGTTAATGGTATTTACTGATGTCGGAAATATGTATCAATTAAGAGGAGATTTAGTACCAGAATATAAGTGGAAGGAAAAAGGGGAAAGACTGGATACCCTTATTCGAGGAATAGATTTAACAAAAGAAAAAATTATTGCTTGTTTTACACTAGAAAATGCATCTGCTTATAAGGAATTTATGTTCTTTACCAGCAAAGGAAATATAAAGAAAACAGAGCTTATTAAATTCGTTACGAGTTATACTAAATTATCTGCTTTAAAACTAAGAGAAAATGAAAAACTTATCCATGTTAGGTTGAATGATGGGTCAAGAAAAGAAGCTTCTCTAAAGGTATCAACTAAAGAAGGACTAGAATTTTCTGTAAAAGAACCGGTGCTCCAAGCTATTGATAGAAACATAGTGGGTACGCAGTTATTTAATTTAACTTCAGGTGATCAAGTGGTAAAACTAGAATTTACACAGGGGTATGATTATAAAGAATTTAATATTAGTATAAATGCAAAAGGTGCAATAAAAATATCAAGTAGAAAAACCAATACACACTTAAGCACATATACCAAATCCTCTTCCACACTGCTTATATTTACGGAAAAAGGATTAGTTCATAAATTACCTAGCTATATGGTTCAGAATATTGATAAGAAAGGCGTATGTATTAATACTCTACTGGACAATTTTAGTATTGATGATAAAATAGTAGAAATTACGTCTGTTGATGATTTTAATGGTGATAGAAGTATATATTTATTTACAAAAAAAGGATTTACAAAACGAACTAAGCTTAGCGAACTCGAAGGAAACTTTTTCGGAGCCATGGTTTATAAACTTAAAACAGAAGAAGATAAATTAGCATTTGTAAAAATAAGTAGAGATAATGTAGATAAGGATGTACTAATGGTGACAAAAAAGGCAATGTGCATAAGATTTAATGTAAATACTATTAACTTTATGGGAAAGGTTGCCTCTGGGGTAACAGGAATAAGTTTAAAAGAGGAAGATCAAGTTATATTCGTAGATTTGATAAAGGCAGTAGTGAAAAATGAAGAAGGTTCCAATGAAACGGCTACGACGTTTGATGAGGAGCTCAGTTTAACAGTCAGTTCATTTAAAGGTGAAAAAAAGATTATAAGACTTGATGATATAAACGTTCAAAATAGAGCAGGTAGAGGTAAAAACTTAACAAGTGCACTCATTGACGATTTCGTTTACGATGTTACTTTAACGACAGTTTAGAAGGAAAGTTTCATTCTAAAGTCGTCAATGCATCTTCTTCGAAGCTGTTGTAGCGACCCAGGAGATGATTTAATGTAAAAATATAAAAAAGACATGCAATAACTTAAAACAAAATGTTATCATGTCTTTTTTTTATTAAAAACAAAAAATTTGTTAATCAAAAAACCGAGTATACCAATAATTATAGAACCTAGTAGCATAGATATGTTAAGCCAAAGGTGGTCTAATTTAATTATATTTACATGGTTATGCAAAAGATGGGTTAACGGATTCCTACTCGTTAATATTACTAGCATAAAGCTATTAGAAATCATACTAAAAAACAGCACAGAGGCGTATTTAAAGTAAGCTTTAGTTTCAGAGGTTTCTCTAAAAGTGAACTTCGTATTCAATTTATAACCGCAAATTGAATAAACGCAGAAGGCAATGAAGTTAAAGACAAATAACATTCTCCCATGAGTTATGCCTGTGGTATAAGAAAGAATATTTAATATAGTAACATCTATCATAACGTTAGTAGCACCAACTAAAGCATACCTTATAAATTGAGTTAAGGACTGTAGTGTTTTATGTTTATTATTCATAGAATATTATTCTTAAATAAAATATGTTTAAGAAATTAGTCACCACCTTTTTTATGAAGTGAATATTGTCATTTATCGTATACATTAGTTTACAACAAAAGAATCAAAAATAACACACAAATATTAAACATAATAAAAAAATGAAGGTGATTAATTGAAAAAAGTAATATTTAAAAATGGAATGAAGTTATTATACAAGAAAGCGGAAAATAATTTAACTTCTTTTACAATAGGGTTTAATGCAGGAGCAAATCATGAGGAAAATGAACCACTCGGAATAGCTCATGTTGTAGAACATATGCTGTTTAAGGGCACGACTTCACGCTCAGAATATCAAATAAATAAATTATGTGATGAAACCTTTGGGTTTTGTAATGCAATGACTAACTATCCATACGTAGTATATTATGGTACAACATTAGATGAAGATTTTGAAAAGGGGTTTGAAGTTTACGCTGATATTCTTTTGCAGCCATCGTTCCCAGTTCATGGATTCTGCGAGGAAATAGAAGTAATAAGTGCAGAACTCAAAGAATGGAAAGATGATTCGTATCAGTTTTGCGAAGACTCAATGCTTTATAATGGGTTTGAAAATCGAAGGATAAAGGATTTGATTATAGGTACGCAGGAAAGCATCCGTTCTATAAATATTAAACAAATTGTAAAATTTTATCTGGAGCATTACACCTCAGATAATTGCGTAGTAAGTGTAATATCTTCTTTGAGTCTTAACAGTATTTCTGAAATAGTGGAAAAATATATGGGCAATTTTAATATTAAATTGACTAGAGATAGTGGTCTTATAAAAGCGGCCAAGGAGTATAGATACGAGAATAATAACCCAGGTACATACTTTGAGTATAGAGATGATGTGCAAGGTGCCAAAATCGAATATTGTTTCCCAATTCATGATTTAAATTCGAGAGAGATTAGTGCTTTAAAGCTATTTAACTTAGTTTTCGGAGAAGGTACAAGTAGTATTTTGTATGATGAAGTTAGAACTAAGAGAGGCATTGTTTATGATATAGGAAGTAAAATTAAAAACGAAACAGGGATAAAACTTTTTACTATTTACCTCGGAACGAACTATGAAAATGTACATAACGCTATAGAAATTATTAATAACGAAATTGAAAAAGTTAAAGATCTCAGAAATTATTTTGATGAGCAGTGTGTTTTAAAACTATGTAAAAGTTATAAATTAAGAAGAATGATAACCCTTGAGAAATCTATTCAAACTAGCATGAATTTATGTGTAAATGAAATTATGTATGGGGATGGGGAAGCAGCTTTTTCGGAATTTGAGGGAATGGAAAATCTAAAAGATGAAGAAATAATGAAAGTAGTAAATAAAGTTTTAGTGAATGCTACAATACAAGTATTAACGACATCTAAGAGAACTGAAAATAAATAACAAAAATAAGCAAACAGGAGAAAGATATGGAGAAAAAGTGGTTACTAAGAAATACATCTAAAGATATTAAAACTTTAGCAAGAAGTGGAGGGGTAAGTGAGCTCGTTGCTAAGATTTTAATTAATAGGGGATTTGATAATGAAATAGATATTAAAAAATTTATGAGAGCCAGTTTAGAGGATTTGTATGATCCATTTTTAATGAAAGATATGGAAAAAGCTACAAATTTAATAAAACTCGCCATTGAAAATAAGGAAAAGATAGTGGTATATGGAGATTATGATGCAGATGGGGTTACTAGTACCGTGATAATGTATAAAGCATTAAAGCAATGTGGAGCACAGGTAGAATACTATGTTCCAGACAGGGAAAGTGAAGGCTATGGTATAAATAGTGATAGGATAAGAAAACTAAAGGTACAAGGTTTTGGAGTGATTTTAACCTGTGATAATGGAATTGCAGCTATTGATCAGGTTAAATTAGCAAAAGAACTAGGCATGACCGTCATAATAACTGATCACCATGAGTTATCATTTAAAGAAGATGACGCTGGGAAAAGAGTATTTATGATTCCAATTGCAGATGCACTTATTAATCCAAAACAAAAGGAATGTAATTATCCCTTTAAACATTTGTGTGGTGCAGGTATTGCACTTAAATTTGTACAAGCACTACATATAAAACTTGGAATTAATAAAAAATTTGTAGAGGAATTTATAGAAATAGCAGGAATAGGAACTATTTGTGATGTGGTGGATTTGATAGACGAAAATAGAATAATCGCTAAAAATGCCTTAGAGATGCTAACAAACACAAAAAATCTTGGGCTAAAATGTTTAAAAGAAGTTTTAAGTATTAATGATAAAGAAATAAAATGCTATCATGTTGGATTTCAAATAGGACCATGCATAAACGCTACTGGAAGATTAGAATCAGCAGCTATTTCGGTTGAACTTCTTTTATGTGAAGAAGAAAATAAAGCAAAAGAACTAGCTAAATCATTATTTGAACTTAATAAAAAAAGACAAGAGATGACGACCCAAAATGTGGAAGAAGTAATAGATATAATTCATAATTCTTCTTTTAAAAATGATAAAGTATTAGTAATTTATAAAGATACTATACATGAGAGTATCGCAGGAATTGTAGCAGGGCGTGTTAGGGAAACTTTTAATGTGCCAACAATAATATTAACTAAAGGACGGGAGAACCCAAAAGGTTCAGCAAGATCTATTGAGGGATACAATTTATTTGAAGAGTTAATAAAATGTAGTGAGCTCATTGAAAAGTTCGGAGGCCATCCAATGGCTGCAGGTCTTTCTATAAAAGAAGAAAATATAGAAAAGCTAAGAAAAAAAATAAATTTTATTTGCAAGTTAACAGATGAAGATATTATGCCAAAGATAAGAATAGATGAGCGAATGCCCCTTAATAAAATAAATTACGATATAATAGATGAATTACAACTTTTAGAGCCCTTTGGTAAAGGAAATTCATCTCCAATCCTTGCTGAAAAAAACATTACGGTTTTAAGAATAGATATATTAGGCCAAAATGCTAATACATTAAAAATAAAATTTTTAATGTCTGGTGTAAATAAAGGGATTGATGGAATATGTTTTAATAGAGTGGAAGAATTTACTGAAATGCTAAAAGATAGATATGGAGAAAACCATATGAGTTATCTCGCGAATCCTCGCGGAATGAAACTAAATTTAATTTTTTCACCTCAAATTAATGAATATAATGGGCGTAAATCTATTCAATTAAAGATTTTAGAATTTAAACTTAGTTAACATCTTCTTTAAATCATTAAAGGCACATAGATCTAGTGTATGTGCCTTTATTATATTATCTTAAATTATAAATTTCTTTCGTATTGTTCTACCATTTTTTTAACCATCTCTCCACCAACGGAGCCACATTCCCTTGAAGTTAAATCACCATTGTAATCTGTAAAATTAACACCTAGTTCTTTTGCAGTTTCCATTTTAAATGAATTTAATCCAGCTTTAGCTTCAGGTACTAATTTTCTGTTTGCCATTTGTACATCACTCCTTCTAAATTATATTTTGTATGATAGTATCTTGTGCAGAAATTCAAAATATATAATAGAATACTTAAGGGAAATAAGGTAAGGACAACATATTAAATTAATACTTGTTATCATATGAAATATTTTATTTAACTTCAATACAATCTCATTTATAAAAATAGCAAAGCTAAGAGGTATATGACTAGCATATACCTCTTAGTAAATTAGGACTTTAGATTAAAGATTCTTTTCGTACTGTTCTACCATTTTCTTAACCATTTGTCCGCCTACAGATCCATTTTGTCTAGAAGTAAGATCTCCATTGTATCCGTT
>JBLHPD010000083.1:0-19022 GCA_047624165.1 Clostridium sp.
TCATGGCTCAATATAAAGATGGGGTACCATTTACAGCAGGAACATTTATGACTGGTAAATTTCCATTTATGATGTTTGGACTTCCAGCAGCAGCATTCGCAATGATTCATGAAGCAAAACCTGAAAAGAAAAAATTTGTAGCTAGTATTATGATATCTGCAGCTTTAACTTCTTTCTTAACAGGGATTACAGAACCGATTGAATTCTCATTCTTATTCGTAGCACCAATATTGTTCGGAATTCACTGCGTATTCGCAGGATTATCCTTTATGACAATGCAACTTTTAAATGTTAAAATAGGAATGACATTCTCAGGGGGACTTATAGATTACATATTATTTGGTGTAATGCCAAATAGGACAGCTTGGTGGTTAGTAATCCCTGTAGGTTTAGTATTTGCAGTACTTTATTACTTTGGATTCCGCTACGCTATAAGAAAATGGAATCTTAAAACTCCAGGTCGTGAAGACGATGAGGAAGAAGTAAAGGGTAAAGTAAAAGTCAATCTTAAAGGTCAAGAACATGCAATAGCAGTATTAAATGCATTAGGTGGAAGAGAGAATATCACAGATTTAGATGCTTGCATTACTCGTTTACGTGTAAGAGTTGTGGATGCTAAAAATGTTGATAAAGCGGAACTTAAGAAATTAGGAGCTGCTGGTGTGCTTGAAGTTGGCGACAGTATTCAAGCAATATTTGGAACAAAAGCAGAGAATATAAAAACAAAAATTAAAGAAGTTCTGGATAAGGGTTTAGATAAATAAATTGTAATGGACCATCAAACAAGGGTTAGAAACTTGTTTGATGGTATTTTTAATATACTTTTTCTAAGTCCCATATAAAAAGCCCTAATTATTCAATTATGAATAATTAGGGCTTTTCTCATATTTAAATTAGGTTGATTTTGGTTTATGTTTAAAAACATTAAGCTTAATTGTAAAATATTTATCCAAAAATTTATTTACGTCTTTTTTCATGCAGAACTTATAAGCAGAAATAGTAATATAGGACCATATTATAGCGATAGCCCATCCACCAAGAACATCTGTTGGATAGTGAACGCCCAGATAAACCCTGCTAAATCCTACAAGCATTAAGTATATAAATATGAAGCCACTAAGCAAGTAGGCAACCTTTTTATTCTTTATTTTTTTAATTATAAAGTAAATAAGTACAATACCAATAGCTGTAGAAATAGAAGCATGACCACTAGGGAAACTATAACCATGAGCGTCAATTAATCTGAGTTCCATAGGTCTATATCTTTTTACTGTGTATTTAAGTATTATGTTAGTAGCACCAGTAGCGCAGATATCAAATACACAGCAAAGAGATTCTAACTTGTTACTCATAAGGTATAATATAATAAAAGCCAATATGCTTATTAAAATCTGAGGTTCAGGGTCTGAGGAATTTGAAATAACAATTAAAAATTGAATCCACGCAGAATGCATAGAATTTGTTAAATAATAAGGCATCTTAATTTAATCATCCTTTCTATAATACATAAAATATTGACAGGAATATAAGCACTACATTTCTTTTATACGAAATATATAAAATCCTAATTAAGTCATAAACATCAATAATATTATATCAAAAGCTACAATTAAAAGATACATTTATAATGTTTGTTAACATAATTGTAAAACATAGTCTGTATTTTACGATTATAGCCTACATTAAAATGTTTTTCAATATATATTTATTGAAAAACAATAAATATATATTTAAAAAGAATTCATTTAGTAGTATTATTGAAATTGTAGAGAATATTAGTATAGGAGGAGCATGGAATGAAATATTATGGTGAAAAGTCTTTAGCTTCATTATTAAAAATATCATTAGATATTATGATTATTACTGGTATAGTTATATATTTTATTATGTCAAAACAAACCTTTGCGGAAAAAGCAGCAAATATGTTATGGGGTAGATTTATTGTTACCTACATATTATTCACCATAGGAGGAATTTCTGTTATATTAATTTTATTGAACCTTAGACAAATAGTTGATTCTTTAATAAATTTAACGCCTTTTATTAAACATAATGTGCTTTGTTTAAAAAGAATATCATTTTTGTGTTTTTCGGTGTCGATTTGTTATGCTACAGATTTTTTAATAAATGGTCAATATAAAAATTTTAATATTGCATATATCGACGCTAGCGGAATACATACTGACATTGAATTTTTAATATTCTTTTTCGTTGGGTGGTTTATTTTAATTTTATCTCAGATATTTAAGCAGGCTGTTGAAGTCAAAGAAGAAAATGAATTTACTATATAAGGGTCTTAATAATTGAGACTTGTTAAGTACGCAAGAGAATTACTAGGAGGCTAATATGGCGATTATCGTAAATTTAGATGTTATGATGGCAAAAAGAAAGATATCACTGCAAGAGTTATCAAGCAGAGTCGGAATCACAAATGCAAATTTATCAATATTAAAGACTTCTAAGGCAAAGGCAATTAGATTTAGCACATTAGAAGCTATTTGTAGAGAACTTCATTGTCAACCAGGAGATATACTTGAATACATAGAAGAGACTTAAATTGTAATAAGCTAAATATTTATTGGGAGGCATGTAAAATGAAACAAAAAATAAGACTAAACCTATTAGGGTTTTATGACTTGATTTTAGCATTAGGTGCCATTTATATGGGGATAAGTATGATAAGTTCAAGTAGGGGAGTATTTACTGAATTTCCAAAAGAATGGCTATTTAAAGTTCCCTTTGAAAGCTGGGTTATTCCTGGTATTATTGCAATTGCATTATTTGGAATAGGAAATATTATAGCAGCAATATTTAGTTTTAAAAAAGGAAATAACAAGTCATGGGTTATGTCCGCTATAATGGGTGGGATATTCTTTATAAGCTTAGCTACTCAAATAATAATCCTTAGAGAAATATATTTGGCAACTGTAGAATTTTTGATTTTTAGTATAATTCAATTATCTCTATGCAGATACATATTTACAGGTTATAGAAAAAATTTAATAAGGGGTAATATATAATACCGAGCATACAAGTATATATATTTGTATGCTATAATTTTATCTAAAGAGTTAAGTAATTGTAAGGAGTAAGGAGGAAACAACATGGAGAAAAACATTAGATTCGAAATAATAGCTAAAGATAGATTGGGGATAACTGTGGTAATACTCGAGAAAATTTATAAAGCAGCAATAAATCTCCTTTCTGTAGAAGTGTTTCCTAAAAAGATTTGTGTTAAAATGCAAAATATGGATGATAGCAAGAAGGAAGCATTAAAAAATGATATTTGTGCAATAGAAGATGTTATTATGGTTAATGAAATTGACTTACTTAATTATGAAGAAAATGAAAGGAAACTTTTAGCTATTCTAGACTCAGTGGATGAAGGAATAATGGTTATAAATAAAAAATTTGAAATAGATATATTTAATAATTATTGCGAGAAAGTATTTCATTGCAGCAAAGAAGAAGTTATAGGCACTGATATTAGAGAATTAATAGGTGGAGATGCTCCAGCTATAAAACTTATAAATAGTGGGCTAAAATATGATAATGTAGAAGTACATGTTAAAACGAAGAGAGGAGAAGTACATTACCTAACTACAGGTAGACCAGTTGTAGATGACAATAATATTACCGTAGGTGCAGTTGCATCTATTAAAGATATTCATAAAGCTATAGAGCTTGCAAACGTTATCTCTGGAACTGCCAAAGGTGCATTTAAGGAGATTGTAGGAAATAGCAATAAGTTAGAAAGAGTGAAAAAACTAGTTGAAACTGTAGCTAAGAGTGATTCTACCATACTCTTTAGAGGAGAAAGTGGTACTGGAAAAGAGTTATTTGCAAAGGCAATTCAGGGTTTAAGTAGCAGAAAAAATAGCCCATTTGTAACTATAAGTTGTGCAGCTCTTCCAGATAATCTAATAGAGAGTGAACTATTTGGTTATGAAAAAGGAAGTTTTACAGGGGCCCTGAATAGCGGAAAAGAAGGCCTTTTTAAAGAGGCACATGGTGGAACTTTATTCTTAGATGAAATAGGAGAACTATCTATAGTTTTGCAGGCAAAGCTTTTAAGGGTTCTTCAAGAAGGGGTTATTAGAAAGATTGGCAGTACAAAAGAAGAAAATGTAAATGTAAGGATTATTGCGGCTACTAATAGAAACTTAGAAGAGATGATTGTGCAGGGGAAATTTAGAGAAGATTTATATTATAGATTAAATGTTATTCCAATAATTATTCCGCCCCTTAGAGATAGATTAGAGGATATTACACCCTTAGTTACATTGTTCATTTCCAAATATAATAAAAAGTTAAACAAAGATATAAAGGGTGTAGAGCTTTCTTTTATTAATAAATTGCTCGCTTATAATTGGCCGGGGAACATAAGAGAATTGCAAAATGTAATTGAGAGGGCTATGAATTTGTGTGATGGAAAATATATATCATCAGAGAATCTTATTATGGATATAGGGATAGTAAGTAGCGAAGAAAATAAATTTGATTTGGATGTGTATAAAGGTTTAAAGCTTCAAGAAGTGGTGGAAATTTGTGAAAAGCAGGCTATATTAACTGCGCTTTCCAAAAATAAAAGTTATAGAAAAACAGCAAAGGAATTAGGTGTTTCACACACTACTATTATAAATAAGATAAAAAAATATAAATTGAACTAAACTGTAAAATAAAGTTTCCATTTGGAAAGAAAAATTTACAAAATTATTATATAAGTGGTTATAAAAAGTTCCAATCTATTAAATAAAACATATTCCATATATATATATATAGTATTAAACGCAAGAGGCACGTTCAAATAAATAATTTTTCAGTAATAGTGGCAGCATAATTGCTAATATATTATATAAAGAAAGAATTATAGGGGGAATTGTAATGGATAGAGAACATTTACGTAATAGTGGATTTGCAACTAAAGCAATACATGGCGGAAATAAGAAGGATCAATATGGTGCACTAGCTACTCCAATACATCAAACAGCTACCTTTGTTTTTGATACAGCTGAGCAAGGTGGAAAGAGATTTGCAGGCGAGGAAGAAGGATATATTTATACAAGACTAGGAAATCCTACAAATTCAGTTTTAGAAGAAAAATTGGCAATGCTTGAAGGCGGAGAAGCTTGTATGTCTATGGGATCAGGCATAGGTGCTATAACTTCAGTTATGTGGACTGCTTTAAAGGCTGGAGACCATGTAGTTGCGGCGCAAACAATTTATGGGTGTACTCATGCATTTTTAGCTCATGGTATTTCTAGATATGGTGTTGAAGTTACTTTTGTTGATGCTTCAAATACAGAGAATATTAAAAATGCTATGAAAGAAAATACAAGGGTTATTTTCTTAGAAACACCAGCAAATCCGACATTACTTATATCAGATATTGAGGCAATATCAAAGGTCGCTCATGCACAAGAAAATTGCATGGTTATAGTGGATAATACATTTAGTACTCCATACATACAAAGGCCTTTAGAATTAGGTGCAGATGTTGTAGTACACTCTGGAACTAAATTTATAAATGGACATGGTGATGTAATTGCTGGTTTTGCAATTGGTTCTAAAGCATTCATTGATCAAGTTAAATTATTTGGTGTTAAAGATATGACTGGATCTTGCTTAAGTCCATTTGATGCATTTTTGATTATAAGAGGGCTTAAAACACTAGAAATAAGAATGGAAAGACATTGTGCAAATGCAATGGCTGTAGCTAAATTTTTAGAAGCTCATCCAGCAGTAGAAAAAGTATATTTCCCGGGACTTGAAAGTTTCGCTCAATATACACTTGCAAAAAAACAAATGAATCTTGCAGGTGCTATTATTGCTTTTGAAATAAAGGGTGGGATTGAGGAAGGCAAAAAAGTTTTAAATGCCATGCATCTTTGCAGTATAGCTGTTAGTTTAGGAGATGCTGAAACACTAATTGAACATCCAGCTTCAATGACACACTCACCATATTCACAAGAGGAAAGATTAGAGGCTGGTATTACTGACGGTTTAATAAGACTAGCAGTAGGCCTTGAAAATGTTGAAGATATTATTGCTGATTTAGACCAAGCTCTTAATTTAATAGTTTAATAGTAATTGTCATAATAAATAAATAAAAAAAATACAAAGGATTATCTTTAAAGATAATCCTTCCTGTTTTTTTGACGTCTAATTAATTAGGCAATTATAAAATTGTTTATCTTTTATGCTAAATTCAAGAATTGTTTTATTTTGATATGTTTAGGACTTGAGAATATTAACTCTGGAGTAGAATTCTCAAGTATTTCTCCATCCTCCATAAAAATAATTCTATCTGAGATTTCCCTTGCAAATTGCATTTCATGGGTAACTACTATTAGCGATATTTTCTCGACGGCAAGAGCTCTAATGCAGATGTTGGTTCATCAAATAAAATTAACTCCGGATTCATTGCAAGAGATCTAGCAATAGCAATTCTCTGTTTTTGTCCACCGGAAAGAGTGCAAGGATAAGAATTTATTTTATCTGATAAATCTACTTTTAAAAGTAGATTTTCTGCAATGAGTATAGCATCTTTTTTATCTATATTATTTACTAAAATGGGAGCTTCAATAATATTTTCTAAAACTGTTTTATGGGGAAATAGATTGAAGTTTTGAAAAACCATTCCTATTTTTTTTGAAGCTTTAATTGCTTCAATATTATTAATTTTCTTTTTAGCTTCTGCAATAGTAATACCATTAAATTCAATGAGGCCACTATCCATATGCTCAAGTCCACTTATGCACCTTAGCAAAGTGCTTTTTCCAGAGCCAGAAGGACCAATAATTGATATTACTTCGCCCTTTTTTAGACTTAAAGATACATTCTTTAAAACCTGGTTTTCACCAAAATTTTTATTTATTTTACTTATATTGAGTAAATTCATAATAACACCATCTTTCATTTATACATTTTCTTTATTCATAAATTGAATATTTCTTTTCAAGCTTTCTGAAAGCCATCACAATAAGAGAAGTAAACAGTAAATATATTATTGCAGCAATAAAAAAAGGAGCGATGGTGAAGTCTCTAGTTACAATTTCTCTAGCAGCTCTTAGTAGATCCTGTAATCCGATTGCAGATACTAAGGCTGTATCTTTTATTAGAGTTATTCCCTCATTACAAGTTGGAGGAATTATTCGTTTAAAGGCTTGTGGCAGTATTATTTTTGACATAGATTGTCTATAATTCATGCCGAGCACCTTGGCGGCTTCATATTGTCCTTTATCTATAGATTCAATACCAGATCTGAATATTTCTGTAAAATAAGCTCCGTAATTCAAAGAAAAGGTAAGAGTGGCTGCAGTAAAAGGAGAAAATTTAATGCCTATAATAGGTAATCCAAAATATGTGAAAAAAAGTTGAAGAAGTAAAGGTGTTCCGCGAAACAGCCAAGTATAGATGTCTACAACTTTACTAAGTATTTTTAAACTTGAAACTTTAATTAGTGCGCCTATTATTCCAAGTGGTATACAAAAGATTATTGTTGCAAAAAATAATTCAATTGTGAAAATGCTCCCCTTTAAAATATAAATTGTAATGTCTATAAAATTAGCCAAATATAACATCCTTTCCGAAAAATTTCAATATTATTATTATTATTAATTAATTAGATCTTTCCCAAACCATTTTTTTGATATGGTATCGGCAGTTCCATCATTTTTTATTTCGTTTAATAATCTATCTATTTCTTTAGTGAGGCTTGTATCAGTTTTTCTTATACCTACGCCATAATCCTCTATTCCTAGATCTTCATCAAGCACTTTATAATCATCAGGTTTTTTGTTAGCATAGTATCTTCCAACTACCTCATCCACTATAACAGCATCAATACGGCCAGCGTTTAAATCGAGTAGTGCTTCTGTATTATTCGAATATTTCTTGATCTTTTTTAGTGAATTAGTAAGAGATGAATCTTTAGCAAGGGCTGTTTCACTGCTACTACCCATTTGGAGCCCTACAGTTTTATCATTTAAATCACTTTTTTTAGAAATAGTTGACTTGCTACCTACAATGATTATTTGTTTATTTTGAAGGTATGCTTTAGAGAAAGCAATTTGTTCTTTTCTCTTGTCGGTTATTGTTAATCCATTCCATATAGCATCAATATCTTTATTATTTAAACTTAATATAACGCCATCCCATTCTACTGGCTTAAATGTTACTTTAACGCCCATTCGTTTGCCAACTTCATTTGCCATATCAATGTCAAAACCTACGATTTCACCACTATTATCTCTAAAGCCCATTGGTGGGAAATTATCATCAAGTCCAATTATTAGTTCTTTTTTTTCTTTTATATCTGTTAAAGAATTATCAGTGGTGGGGGTGCTTCTACAGGCTGTTAAAGTAGCAGTCGCAAGCATTGCTACCATTAGTAATTTAAATTTATTTTTCATTATGAACACTCCTTTATTTATATAGTATACAAGCTATAAGCCACATGAATACTATTCTACTTTATTACGTTAAACTTGTAAAGCAAAAATGCCAAAATAAACTCAAATATTACAATTAAATTGTTTTTTCAACAATTAATTAAAATTATTAAGAAGCATTGACGATTATAAATTATTAAATTAGGAATATCATAGTAGTATAAACCTTTCTTACTATGGAAAATATAAATGAAGAAAGGGAGTGTTTTAAATGACTGTAAATCAGAAACTTACAAATGAGCAATTATCTTCAGTAGGAATTAAGAGAACAGATAATGACAAAGATATGCGTGCTAATGATGTGAATACTGAAAACAGAGAAAAGAGAAATAAGAAAAACAAATAAACATGAATTGTATGAAGAGCTATTATTTAAGGGGCTAAATAATGGTTCTTTATTTTTATCTTATATATAGTTAAATTGTGAACTAGGACTAAATTCATCGTATAAATTTACTTGACAGTAAAATCACAAAGTGCTATTCTTAAGTTGAAAATTAAATAGATCCTTCAGGGTAGGTTAAATTCCTAACCGGCGGTATAGCCCGCGAACCGAAAGGTAGATCTGGTTGAATTCCAGAGCCGACAGTAAAGTCTGGATGAGAGAAGGAGAATAATGATAGATATAGGGGATTTTTATTCATTAACTATGTAATATAGTTATGAAATTTCTTTTGTATTTGGATATTAAATTTATCTAGGTAAAACTAGATATGAATCTAGCTTATTAAGCCCTGAAAACATTGTTTTCAGGGCTTTTATTTATTTTTATAGCCTTATATGATTTAATTTGAGCAAAGTTATGCATACTAAGAATAGAAATATTCATGAAGGCTTACACTATAATTATAGAACTCGGGGTGATAGATTGGACAATCATTATATGAGAAGAGCACTTGAATTATCTAAGAAAGCTGCTGGATTCGTAAATCCTAATCCAATGGTGGGTGCTGTTATTGTAAAAGATAATAGAATAATAGGCGAAGGATATCATGAATGTTTTGGTGGACCTCATGCAGAAGTCAACGCTTTTGCAAACGCAGCCAGCGATGTAGAAGGAGCAACTATGTATGTAACATTGGAGCCTTGCTCTCACTACGGTAAAACTCCACCTTGCGCAGATGCTATAGTGAGAAATAAGATATCGAAAGTGGTAATTGGAATGATAGACCCAAACCCTCTAGTTGCAGGACGTGGCATAGAAATTCTTAGAAATAATGGTATAGAAGTTGTTACAGGCATATTAGACAGTGAAATAAAGAAAACAAATGAGATATTTGTAAAATATATAACTCAGAAACTACCATTTTGCATCATGAAAACTGCTATGACAATGGATGGGAAAATAGCGACTGCGACTGGTGATTCAAAGTGGATAAGCAATGAAAAATCTAGATTATATGTGCATGAATTACGGCATATGGTAACTGGAATTATGGTGGGAATCGGAACTGTCTTAAAAGATGATCCAACTTTAACTACAAGAAGAGAAGGTATAGTTAGCTTAAATCCCATAAGGATAATTATAGATAGTTCAGCAAAAATATCATTAGAATCAAAGGTATTAAAATGTGATGAAAAAACAAAAACTATTATCGCTACAACGGAATTTGCCAGGGAGAGTAAACTTTGCGCTATAAGGCAAACGGGCGCAGAAGTAATTGTAACTAGGAGTAAAAATAACAGGGTAGATTTGAAATATTTAATGAGTGTACTAAGTGATAGGGGAATAGATAGTATATTACTCGAGGGTGGAAGCACTTTAAATTATTCTTCAATAGAGGAAGGCATCGTTGATAAAGTTATTACTTTTATTTCTCCAAAAATATTTGGTGGAACTTCTGGTAAAACTCCAGTGGGAGGCGTAGGGATTAAGCATGTGAAAGATTCTATTAAGCTTTGGGATACGCAAGTAACTAGGTTTGACGAAGACTTTATGATTGAGGGGTATGTAAAGAAAATTTAGAGTCAAGGTACTTTCATAGTAAAAGATAAAAATGGATTACTTATAAAGGAGCTGAATAGATGTTTACAGGCTTGATTGAGGAAGTTGGGGAGATAAAGTCCATACAAAAGGGTGGTAAGTCTGCTAGAATTACTATAAAAGCAACAAAAATTCTGGATGGCACAAAGATTGGTGATAGCATTAGCACTAATGGAGTGTGCCTTACCGTAACAGAATTTAATAAAGATAGCTTTAGTGTGGATGTAATGGCAGAGACTATGAGATGTAGCAATTTAGGAAAATTGAAACAAGGTTCCTTTGTAAATTTAGAAAGGGCATTAATGCTAAGTGATAGACTAGGTGGACATATGGTAAGCGGACATATTGATGGAATGGGAACGATTGTAGATCTTTATAAGGAAGAAAATGCCGTTTGGGTGTCCGTAGAAACCACAGTAGATACATTAAAGTACATTGTACATAAAGGTTCAATAACAATCGATGGCATTAGTTTAACTGTAGCATATGTGGATGAAAATATTTTTAAAGTATCAATTATACCTCATACGAAAGGTGAAACCACTTTACTAACTAAGAAAATTGGTGAGGAAGTTAACCTTGAGAGTGATATGATGGCAAAGTATGTTGAAAAATTATTAAGTTATGGTGAAACTCCAAAACGAAAGAAATCTATTAGTATGGATTTCCTTCTGGAAAATGGTTTTTCATAAATTTCTATGACAGTGGATGAAATTAATATTACATCACTGAAAATGATGACTACAGCATTGGAAATGATGCTTACATCACCAGAGTGATGATTAAGGGGTGGAGAAATGTATAAATTTAGTACTATTGAGGAAGCTTTAGAAGACATTAAAAATGGTAAAATGGTTGTTGTGGTAGATGACGAAGACAGGGAAAATGAAGGTGATTTGATTATAGCAGCAGAAAAAGTTACTCAGGAAAATATAAACTTTATGGCAAAATATGCGCGTGGACTTATATGTATGCCTATAGTTAAAGAAAGATTAGATATATTAAACATAAATCCTATGGTAGTAAATAACACTGATGTACATGGAACAGCGTTTTCTGTCTCTATTGATGCTATAACTACGACTACAGGAATATCAGCTGCAGAAAGAGCAACTACTATATTAAAGGTTCTAGACCCTAATGCTTCATCAAAAGATTTTAATAGACCTGGTCACGTATTTCCACTAGCGGCAAGAGATGGTGGAGTACTAAATAGGGGTGGACATACAGAAGCTGCAGTTGATTTAGCAAGACTTGCTGGATTGTATCCAGCAGGTGCGATTTGTGAAATTATGAATGAAGATGGATCAATGGCTAGGGTTCCAGAACTTATGGATTATGTGGAAAAACATGATATGAAGATTATTACTATAGTAGATTTAATTGCTTATAGAAGAAAAACTGAATGCCTTGTAGAGATGGTTACGCAGGCTAAAATGCCAACTAGGTATGGGGAATTTACTATTTATGGATTTGTAAATAAGATAAATGGAGAACACCATGTAGCATTGGTTAAAGGCGATATAAAAAATAGTGAATCCGTGCTTGTGAGAGTACACTCTGAGTGTCTTACTGGAGATGCATTAGGGTCTATGAGGTGTGATTGTGGAGAACAATATGATGCAGCTATGAAAGCTATATCAAAAGAGGAAAGTGGAATCCTACTTTACATGAGGCAAGAAGGACGAGGAATAGGATTAATTAATAAGCTAAAGGCATACAGTCTTCAAGATAAGGGTATGGATACCGCAGAAGCAAATTTAGCTTTAGGATTCCCAGTGGATATGAGAGATTATGGTATAGGAGCTCAGATATTAGAACTCTTAGGAGCTAAGGATATAAGGCTCATGACTAATAATCCTAAAAAAATAACAGGTATCTCAGGTTATGGTATTAATATAGTTGAAAGAGTACCTATTGTGATGAATCATAATGAAAAAGATAAATTTTATTTGAAAACTAAAAAAGAGAAAATGGGGCATTTGCTTGATGTTAGATAAGCATAAGTGTTGGGCACATTTATACAAATAACAAAGTAGTATGTTAGTATATTTCGTTCCATGCACCTAATCAAAAGTTAAATTTAAATTAATAGGAGGAAAAAAGATGAAAGTATATGAGGGTAAATTAATAGCAGAAGGTTTGAAATTTGGGATTATCGTAGCGAGATTTAATGAGTTTATTGGTGGAAAATTATTATCAGGAGCACTAGATGGATTAAAACGTCACGGTGTGGAAGAAGAAAATATTGAACTTGCATGGGTGCCAGGTGCATTTGAGATACCATTAGTTGCAAAAAAGATGGCTAAGTCTGGTAAGTATGATGGTGTAATATGTTTAGGAGCGGTAATAAGGGGTGCTACATCACATTATGAATATGTGTCTGGTGAAGTTACTAAAGGAATTGCTTCAGTAACACTTGAAACAGGAGTTCCAATTATTTTTGGAGTGCTTACTACAGAGAATATCGAGCAGGCTATTGAAAGAGCGGGGACAAAGGCAGGTAATAAAGGGTATGATGCTGCAGTAAGCGCAATAGAAATGGCAAACTTATTAAAAAATATAGGTTAATGAAGTATGAAATTTCTCTTGCGTGCCTTGCAATAAGAGCTTGAAACTGGAAATCTCATTAAGAAATTCTAATCTTTTGCCAATATAAAATTCTCTGACGTTCACATTCGGCGTCCTGCCTCAGGTTCACTAGCCTCACGTCCTGTGAGGCTCACGAGAATTTTATATTAGCAAAAGAAGAATTTCTAAATGGGATTTCAATGTTTCTGCGCTTCTTATTGCAAGTCACTTCCGAGAAATTTCATACTTTAATATTCGACTATTATTTTAAGTAAACCGTTGGGGTATTTATGAAAGGCTCACGAGAAATTTCATACTTTAATATGTAGCTACTATTTTGAGTAAACCGTTGGAGTTTTTATGAAAGGCTCTAGAGAATGTTATATTGGCAAAACAGGAATTTCTAAATGGAATTTCAATGTTTCTACGCTTCTTATTGCAAGTCACTGTGGAGAAATTTATACTTTTGTGGATGGGACCCCTACGGGGAAGGTCAGAAGGATCGGAAGCTAGAAAGATATAGTTTTTTAGAACTTGACGTCCTGGCAGTTTTACCCCGCTCATTTTACTGCATGCTTTCACCTTAGGGTATATTTATGATATAATAACCCTTAAAAGGTATAGAGAGTATAGGGGGTAGTGCAAATGGGAATGGGAGATAGTGTTTTTACTATTATATTTGTTATGATGGGTGCTGCTGCTGTTGTTACTGGACTAAATTTTGAGAAGAAGCAGGGCAAAAATTATAAGGGTGATAATTACGATGAATATATAAAGCTAAATAAGGTTATTTTAATTTTAATGGGTGGGATAATTTTATTTGGAACTTTTCTCGGACAAGGAATACCAGCATTTAAAGATATAATAACAAATATTACAATAGGAAGTCTAATAATAATGTGGATTAGTTATTCCATAATATCTAAAAAGAAATTTTCAAATAAAAAATAATTTGGATTTAATGATTGCTATGGAGTCGATTTCGCTTTTTTGTATATATATGATACAATATCCTTAATATAGAAATAATGGTCATGAGAGGATGATTTTAAATGGAGATAGAAAGTTATTTACTATCATATTTATTGTATTTATTGTGACAGGTGTGGTGAGTATTATAGCTGGCTTGAATTTTGATAACCAATATCGAAAGGAATATAAGGGCACTAACAAAGTAGGGTATATAAAACTAAATAAGATTGCTTTAATTTCAACGGGTGGAATAATGTTAGTTGGAACTTCCCTTGGACTATGGTTACCAGTGTTTAAGGCTAATATAATATTTATATCATCTGTATGTGTAGTTTTAATATCGTTTATTTGTTCAATGATATCTAGAAAAAGATTTCCTAATAAAAAGGAATCAGAATGGAAGTGTTAAACTTCTATTCTGATTCCTTTTTAATGTAAAGAAAAATTATTCTGGGTGACAAACTTTGTTTCTTCCAGAACGTTTAGCAGAATATAATGCTGTGTCAGCCTGTTTAACAACGTCTTCAAGATCTTTTACATTATCAGGGTAAGTTGCAGCACCTATAGAAACAGTAATATTAATTTTAGTTTTATCAGGTATAATAAATTCATGATTTTCAACAGCTAATCTTAAGCGCTCTGCCACCTCTAGAGCCTGATCGCTTGGACAATCAGGTAAAATAACAGAAAATTCTTCTCCACCAATTCTAGATACAATATCAAAACTTCTACTAGATGTAGATAATACTATTCCTAATTGCTGTAATACTGAATCACCGGCTAAATGACCATAAGTGTCATTTACTTTTTTGAAAAAATCTATATCAATTATTAGTATAGACAGATGTTCATTCTTTTCTTTAACATTTATATAAGATTCATTTAGTGCATTATCGTATTGCCTAACATTGTTTAGACCAGTAAGAAAATCTATAGTTGACTCTTGTTCTAATCTATTAAGCAATTTAATTGAAGTATGCATGTAATTTGCAATATAATATGCTAGAGCTCCAATAATAGAAGAACCTAACCAAAAATAAAAAAGGGTATGACTAAGTGTTATTGAATCTTTAATATTTAATAAAAATGTAATAGTAATGATTACGCAGCTTATAATGTTCATATATATAATTTTTTTGAATCCTTCTAGATTTAATTTTGAAATTAAAGAACAAGATACAGCAACAATAAGCATGCCAATAGAGGCTATTATAGCAGGGGTACTAACACCAAAGTAGCTTATTCTAAATGTTGCAATTGTTATGCCAGCAATAATTGAAGCAAATCCACCCCCATAAAGAGCGGAGAGTAGTATGGGAATATGACGAAAATCCATAATAACTTCAGGGGTAATCTTAATAGTAAATAACATTAAGATAATACCTAGAACTCCTTGAGTTAATCCGAAGAAAAATTTATCTTTATATGATACTGATAAGTTCAAAAAATTTTTTTTAAATATTTGACTATTCATAAAAATAAAGGCAATTAGGATTGTACTGTTAATGAATAAATCTCTTAACACTATATAACTCCTTTCAAAATAATCTATGGTTATAATTCAAAGGAAAAAAGTACTATATAATATTATTATATAGTACTTTTTTAGCATAATAAAGCATATTAGGTAGAATAAATGAAAATAATGAAATTTTATATGTCTATGTGCTCTGGACGGAGCCTGTAAACAACATCTTTTCTTTCTACCATTATATTGATTTTTTCTTTTAATTCATCATCTTCTAGAATATTTAGTAGCAGTTCTTTAGTAGGGTTGATTGCTGTAGGATGACTTATTAGCTTTAACATAGTATAATCACCAGAAGTATCTCCATAAGCATAACTGAGATTTAAATCAATATTATATTTAATTACAAAATCTTCTATGGCGTTTTTTTTACTAGCACTATCCCACATAGGGATAATAGCACCAGTGTAAATACCATCTTCGCTTAATAGGTACTTTGTTCCTATATAATCATCAAAACCGTATTTTATAGACATTTCACGTACAAGTTCAATAGGGCTACCTGATACGGTGATAATTATATGACCCTGATCTTTATGCCATTTAATTCTATCACGGGTATAGGTATAAACTCTATCTCCCTTTTGTTTTATAATTTGACTGGCAATAAACTCGATTTGACATCTATGAAGTCCGATTATTGCTTCTGAGTAAATATCAGCCATTTTAAGCAGGTAATTATCATAATTTCCTATTCGTTTATCCCATTTAACATAAAAGGGTTTTACTTCTTTGTACCATCTATCATTTTCTATAAGTTCGCTTTTTATTAATTTTTTAAATAACTCTGTAATTAAACCTTCCCTATAGAGAGTACCATCAATATCAAAGAAAGCAGCTATTCTTTTTTTCAACGGGATTCACCTCCGACACGAGTATAATTTAATATGGTATTGTGCAATTTTTTTAATTATAAAAAATAATAATGAATCATTGAGGATATATTATTCTTTTTTCAGTGATTATGAAATCTAGTGGTACATCATAAACACCTGTGGGAACACTATCAATTATTTGATAGTCATAAGCTATTCCTATAGTAGGAGTATTTTTTAATTTTTTAGGTAGAAATCTATCATAATAGCCTGCACCAAAGCCTATCCTATTGCAATGCAAATCAAATACTACACCTGGGACTATGATTAAATCTATATCCTCAATATTAGCTCGTTTTAATAAATCATGTCTTGGCTCCATAACACCGAAAGTAGATTTAGTAAGATCATTTGTAAGATTATTTATTTTATAAGGTATTATTTCTCTATTAGATTGTATACAATAGGGTGCAATTACTGTTTTATCATTATCTAAACACCAGGTGACAAGAGGATATGTATCTACTTCATTATTGAAACTTAAGTATAACATGATATTTTTGCAATTTATAAATTGTGGTAATTCCATAATTGTTTCTAAAATTTTATTACTAAAAGCACTTACATTTTCTAGCTTCATATTTTTTCTTTGTTTAAGCATATTTTTTCGTAAATTATCTTTAAGATTATTTTCCATAAGATTCCCCCTATGTATAATTTTAATATTGATGTTATAACAAGCTGACTTTGCAAAATTGTATAACGACTATAAAATTCAGATTAGTATAACACATGTTCTTCATATATGCAATTTGTAGCATTTTGTAAGATATGGAGGCATATATAAAGTATTAATAATTACAGACAAATAGTATTATAATCAGTAAAAGATTACATATATTATAAAATATTATATGAAAAAGATTGTAAAAATGAGACTAATCAATGTTAAATTTTATGAAGTACTAGAATTTGAAAAAAGTGATGCTTAAGATTCCATGATATAATAAGAGCCCGTAACAAGTATGTTACGGGCTTTTAATTACATTATTTAGCAGCTTCTACATAAGCGCCTTGGAACCAATGTTGTCCCAAAAGTGATGTACGAACTCCCATAATATTTGGTTTTTGAACCATTGTATTTGTATATCCATAAATAGGAATTACAACATCTTCATCCATAATAATGTCTTCTGCTTCATGAAGTAGTGCCATTCTCTTAACTGGATCTAATTCTTGTTTAGCAGACGTAATTTTTGCATCAAATACTGGATTTTTATATCCTCCATTGTTATTTCCTGAAGTTGATGTAAGCAAATCAAGGAATGTCATTGGGTCTGTATAATCTGCTAGCCATCCGTCTCTGCAAAGAAGATAATTCTTATCATTTCTTGTTTGTATGAATACTTTCCATTCTTGGTTTTTAAGTTCTACTTCTATTCCAAGATTTGTCTTCCACATATCTTGAACTGCAGCTGCTATGTTTTGATGTCCTGCTTGTGTGTTATAAAGAAATGTTAATTTAGGGAATCCTTTTCCACCTGGATAACCTGCTTCAGCAAGTAATGATTTAGCTCTAACTACATCTCCCTTTGCTGGATAATATTCTTTTCTTGCAAAGTCCTTACCATCTGGTTCTAAACTACCTTTTGGAACAAAGGATGTTGCAGGTGTTTGCCCACCTTTACTAACATTTTCCACTATAGCTACTCTGTCAATAGCAAGAGATAATGCTTTTCTTACTTTAGGGTTTTGTATAGCCTTAGCAGCCTCTGGATTTATCTTTGCTGCTGCGGGTGTAAGATTTGCTTCATAGTAGTAAGTTCCATAGTTGAGACTTATTTTGCAACTACCATCTGCTATAAGGCCAGGGATTTCTGATTGTGGTGGAGTTTGAATGACATCCATTTGGCCTGCTTTAAATGCCGAAAGTGACGCTGTTAGATCTTCTAACATTTTATAGTTAAGAGTTTCAAGTTTAATTGATTTAGCATCCCAATATTTATCATTTTTCACAAATGTCAAAACATCTTTAGGTTTCCATTCTTTCATTTTGAATGCACCATTAGTAATGTAAGTATCAGGCTTAGTTGCCCAAGCAAGATTACCCTCTGCTACATCTTTTCTAATTGGCATATATGTTTGAAAAGATGTAAGTGCTAAGAAATAACTAGTTGGATTCTCAAGAGTAACTACAAGGGTTGAATCATCCGTAGCTTTAACTCCAACATCATCAGCTGTTTTCTTGCCTCCCAAATAAGCTTCCCCATTCTTTAAGTAAAACATTTGGTAAGCATATACTGCAGCAGTAGCTGGCGCTAAAACTCTTTTCCATGCATATTCGAAATCACCAGCAACAACTGGTTTACCATCTGACCATACAACGCCTGGTCTAATGTGGAAAGTATAAGTTAAACCATCTGGTGACATTTCATATTTTTCAGCCATGCCTGGAACTGGTAGATCTTTGTCATCTAATCTCATTAGACCTTCAAAAGCATTTCCTATAACATCCCCACTGTCAATTGCTTGACTTAATGCTGGGTCTATAGTCTTAGGTTCTGCACCTAAATTGAAAGTTATTACTTGTGGTACTTCACCAGTAGCACTTTGTGTGGGTTTACTGCCACAGCCTGACAACAAGGTTGCCAGTAAGGTTACTGAAAGCAAAACGCCACTAATCCTAGTAAATTTGTTTT
>JBLHPD010000084.1:0-19005 GCA_047624165.1 Clostridium sp.
TAGTGAAAGTTTTAGAGAAGTTAATTAGTTTTTATATGTTGTAATTTATTTGATTTTTAAATAAATGAGAGTATAGGAGAAGTTAATATATCTAAGAACCCCTTGCCTTTAGGCGTGGGAGTATCAGAATTTATTTTATAGGTACATTTATATTCGGCGCTCAGATAGCTTGTCAACGATCATTTTTGGCTTTAGGGCAAGCTAAAATTTCATTATTCCTTGCTTTACTAAGAAAGATTGTTTTGCTAATTCCCCTTATATATATCCTTCCAAATTTCTTTCAAGATAAATTATTCGCTGTTTTATTAGCAGAACCAATAGCCGATATTATAGCTGTAGCTATAACTACTATTTCATTTTTTATATTTTACAAGAGAGATTTAAACAGTAAGGTATAGGAAAATTTAAAAAAGACTCATCTGGAGCTCAGATGAGTCTTTTTTTTGGTTAATTGATGAATTTGATCCAGTTTTAACCTTATGCTTCATTTGGTTTTGGATATTGAAACTCTCGATTATTTTAAACCTAACAGTTTACCTAATGTCTTATTTTTTGTTTCTATTGCACCACGAGGACAAAGTTCCTGACAACAGAAGCATCTTATGCATTTACTGTAATCCCATTTTGGAATTACTTTATTTTCTTTCTTTATAAAGGATATGACTTCAGGCTTTTGTGGACAAACTTCATCACATCGCATGCAACCAATACATTTCTCTTCTATTACAACTGGATTGGGTGCAATCATTGAGGTTAAAAAATGAGTTACAGAAGGGTTTACAAAATAAAAACTGCCGCCTTTTCTTGATAGCTTAAAGTCTTTACATTTCATTGACTCTATTTTTTCTCCCAATACCTCTATATCTTCTGGTAGAACAGCTCCCCACTTTGCATCAAAGGCTTCTTTTAAATGGGGAATTTTTAGAACATCATTATAACCAATTAACCTTACTGCAACTGAATCAACAGCGGTTAAACATTGGCCCATAATTATAGTATCCATCTTTTTAGGGATTCCACTTTTAGGACCATTTCCCTCCATTGCAATTATTCCATCAAGAATTGCAAAGCTAGTGTTAACAACAGTATTTACATCTAATAGCATTTTACTGAAATTATTAGCATCTGGCATCCTTGTGTGCCATGTTGCTTTTTGGGTACCTGGAACACAACCGAATTGATTCTTAACTGCTCCAGTATAATATGCCATAGCATGGGTTTTTAGCTTTGGAAGTGTAATCACAACATCAGCTTCATAAGGTGCCCTAGCTATATTCCAAGATTTACATAATATAGAGTTTTCAAGCATTACATGAACATCTTCTTTAAAATCATCAAAAACTACCCCGTATCTGTTAGCAACTTCCATAAGCCCTGACTTTTCAGCTATTTTTCTTGAATCTCCAAAACCAGGAGAATCTCCAAATACAATATTTTCGCTGTACTCTTTAACTATTCTAACTACTGCTTCAAAAACTGCGTAATGAGTTATAACTGGTGATCCCTTTTGTTCTAAACTAAGAAAATTAGGCTTTAATAAAACTTTACTATTTTTAGGTATAAGTTTTCTTAAAAAAGAATCCCCTCCAAGAAGTTCAAAACCTTCTCTTAGTGTTTTTTCTATTAGTTCTACGTCATATTCTGTACATTTTAAAAGTGCAACGCTTTCCATAATAACTACTCCTTTATCCTTTAATCGAATGCTGCAGGGCTAGCATCTTGCTTACCTGCATAACTAGTTGTTCATTTACCCTACATATTAAAAACTTTCCCCTTTTCTCTGTGGTAATTAGTTCTGCGTTCACTAATTCTTTGATATGATGAGAGACTGTCGGTGCTCCAATACCCAAACAAGCAGTGATATCTGCAACGAAGCATTTTCCACCGGCTTCAAAACCGGCTTCGTGAGCCTCGGCAATTTTAAAATATAACTCTAATCGATTCTCATTAGAAAGAGCTTTAAATATTTTTGCCATTTTCCTTGTATTCATTTTTATTAACCCCTAACTAAAGATATCATTATTCGATAACCATCGAATTGATTCTAGTTTATATTAAGATTCTTGTCAATATACAACTGACATAAATTGTATTTTAAGAATATTATAATTGACATTATAATTTAATGAGGTATACTTAACTTATATTAAGTATACTTAGAGTATACCTAATAAACTGGAGGTATATTTACTATGGGTCTTATAGAACGTAAGGAAAAAGAACGTTTAGTTCGTAAAAATGGCATGATAGATGCAGCTCAGAAGGTCTTTTTTAAGAAAGGTTTTGAAAATTCAACAATGGACGATATTGCAAGAGAGGCTGAATTTACTAAGAAAACTATATATTCATATTTTAAAAATAAAGAAGAATTATACTATGAAATTATGTTATTAGGTTTTAAAGCCCTAAATGCGTTGTATGACAAAACTATAAGCGAAAATATTGAAATGAGTGAGATTAAAAAGATTAAAAAACTAGGGCAGACTTTTGTTGAATTCAGTAGGACTTATCCGGGATATTTTAAAGCTATTTCAGATTATGAAAACAAAGATTTTGATTTTCAAGTTGATGATAGTAATTGCTTAGTTAATGAATGTTACCTAGCTGGAGAATACTCATTCAAACTTTTAAATAGCTGTATTATTAATGGAATTGAGAAGGGTGAGATCTTAAATGATACAGATTCAGTTACAGTTTGTCTTATGCTATGGTCAACTATGTTAGGGTTTATTGGATTAATTAATAAAAAAGAAAAATATATTAATTCCTATTACAATAAAGGTATTGAAGAATTATTGGAAGATGGATTTGAACTTTTATTAAGGTCTATTAAAAAATAAAGGAGATTAGTTATGTTAAATGTAAAGAAAATAGTAGTGGGCGGAGTTTGTATTATTGTTTTAGTCGGTGTAATCATTGGAGGGAAATATTTAATTTCTGTGCAGAAATATAAAAAAGTAGTGAACGAAATTAAAATTGGTAGTGTGGATTTAACAAAGGTTTCTGATGGCAAATATACAGGTTCATGTGATGCTGTGTTTGTTGCTGCAGAAGTTTCAGTTACAGTTAAGGATAAAAAGATTGAAGATATAATTCTATTAAGCCATAAAACTGAAAGAGGAAAGATAGCAGAAGCTATTCCTAAAAATGTAATAAAGGCACAGAGTTTACAAGTGGATACTATAACAGGGGCAACAAATAGTAGTAAAGTAATTCTAAAATCCATTGAAAATGCATTAGCAAAAAAATGATATGAGAGTAATTGAAAAGGGATATGCATTAATAAAGAATTACAATTACGATTCCTGATTTTGTGAAACTTCATAAGGTTCGAATAGTAAGGGGTTAGAGGTATTAATATATTAAGGATATCAACAAAATACGTTTTATGAAAGGATTAAGTATATGTATGATATAACTATAGTCGGAACAGGAGTTAGTGGAATTTTTCTTGCATATACGTTGGTACAGGCAGATTCAAAATTGAATATACTGATGATAGAAAAAGGGCGAAGATTTATAGATAGGATATGCCCAATTGAAAGTGGATTAAGTGAAAAGTGTATTAATTGCAGCATATGCAATAAGATTCAAGGGTTTGGAGGTATGGGTAGGTCTGAGGGGAAGTTTAATTATACTAATGATTTTGGTGGTCATTTAGGTGAAAAAATAGGATACAAAACTGCAATAAACCTAATGGAAGATGTTGATAAAACCTTATGTTTATTTGGAGCAGATAAGGTTAATTTATATAATACAAAAAATGAAGAACTTACAAGACGGGCAAAAGGGAATAATTATAGTATACTAACTACAAAAGTAAGACATTTAGGAACTACATTGTCTTATAAAATTTTAAATGATATGTATTTATATCTTAAAAACAAGGTTGATATTAAGTTTGAGACAGATATAATTTCTATAGATAAAACAAATAATGTATTTAATTTAAAGAGTCGCGAGAATGGTTTTCAGTCTAAGAAAGTTGTATTAGCTACAGGTATAAGCGGAGGAGATACGTTTCTGGAATATTGTAAATCGTTTAACATAAAGCCATATAGAGGAAGGGTGGATTTAGGCGTAAGGGTCGAAATGAAGAGTGATCAACTGGATTCTATTCTAAAAGATTTTTTTGAAACTAAGATTAGGTACAAAGGGGATGAATTTGAGGCTACAACTCATTGTATGAATCCTAAAGGGAAAGTCATTAAAAAGTATCAAGAAGGACTTGTAATGGCAGATGGGCAAAATTTTATAGAGACAGATATTCCAAGTTGTAATTTGAATTTCTCTATTTTTATGCCTAAATATTTTCTTTATCACAATGAAGCAAAAGAATATGCCAGAAGTATAATAAAATCTATAAATAAAGGAAGAGAAAGAATAGTAGTTCAAAGATTCGAAGATTTAATAAAAAATAGAGCAACTTCAGAAGAACAACTTATTAAAAATAGTATTCAACCGACTCTTAAAGGTGAGGGTGGGAATTTATATAATGAAATCCCAAAGATTTATATTGATGCTTTATTTAGGATTTTTGAGTCAATGGAAAATCTAACAGGTAAAGAAATATCTAAAGACACTTTATTATATGGAATTGATGTAAAGTTCTATGAACCTGAAATTAGTACTGATGAACATTTTGAGACTAAACAGGAAGGCCTTTATGTTTTAGGAGATTGTTCTGGAATAACATATTCTTTATCACAGGCTGCAGCAAGTGGCGTATATCTTGGGAGATATATTTTGAACTAGCACTATCTTTACAAACACCAATGACAATCGCTTAAGCATCCAATATGTCATCATATACATATCTAAAAGTACATGATTTTTTTGTGCAATCAGGGGTATTATCCTTTGGGTAAAAGTAAAGTTACTTTTTTACCTTTTAATTAAAGGTAACTCCTCGCATAAAAATTGTCAATGTGAAACTTAATAATGCTATCGGTAACACCTATTTCTGCTTATTCTTTCCAATAGGTAACTTAACTCTTGAGTAGCTAAGAGCCCCTTCAACCGGACATACATGAATACACTTTAGGCAGTTGATACACTGTCCGTTGTGGGTTGAGGAATTTCTATAATTGTATCCTTTGTCATTTCCATGCCGATGATAAGGAAAGTATCATATGGGAAAATATACTCCTTTTCTTCGTTAATGTACCTTCGGTCAATTAGCGTAAAGCCACCGATCAAGTCCTTCGATATGAGTTCTTCAAGTTCCCTTCTACTTACAAATAACTCCATGACAGAATGTGCTCACAAAAGCACTTATTATGCCCTTGATTTCCTCTTCACTCTTGTCATCCAAAAGACATACATAAAACAGACCTTTAACTCCAGCTATGAAAAGCAGTGCTTTGCTTTCACTTGTCCCGTTAATCACACCTTTTTCTCTATACGATTCAAAGAACGGTTTGATCTGATTTTTTAACGGATCCTTCTCTATTCTAAAACTCTCATCATTCTGAAAAGTCTTCTTTTCTTTCAATCTCATCATCAATAGATACTTATTGTTCATAAAATTCTCAATAAGTTTTACAGAAATTCTCATCAGGTCCTTTTCCAAGTCAGCGTAGGTTAATTCAGAAAATACTGATTTAATCTCGACTTTACGGTATCTCTCTTTAGCTACAGTTTTATAGATGGATATAGAATATAGAGAAGCCTTTTTCATATCAAGACTCAAATCTAATATAGCGTTATGGTGAATATAAATTTGATTGGAATGAAAGAAAAAATAAATGGCTTCATATGGTATCAAGTAATCAAGGTGAGGCAATAATAAAAGTTAATCAGGATATAAATATATTTACATTAGAATTAGATGCGAAAAATGAAATTGATTACTACGTAAAAGTAGATAGGCAAGCGTATTTAGTTCAAATAGAAGGAAAATCAAATGTTAATGGAATTATTCTAAATGAAAGAGATGCCATGGAAATTGTTGAAGAAAATATAAAGATAAAGGCAGAGGTACTTTCACATTTTATTGTTATAGAGATGAAAAAGTCTGTATAATAGTGGATTAAATAAATAGCGATACATTAACGTATATTTACGTTGTACCGGAAGCTAGAGAATAGTAATTAGAATATTGTTTCCTATAGAGGGTGGCAATTGCTAGACAACGAGCATATGGTATAAATAAACAGGTTAATGCGCATTTATAAAAATAATGGAAAGATAGTTTTTCAGGGGGAATAATAATGTATAAAATAGAGACTTTATATCATTATTGCAGTGTAAATACATTTCTAGCAATAGTACAAGATAAATGTATAAGATTATCTGATTTAAATAGGACAAATGACTATATGGAGAAAAGATGGGCTACGAAACTTATTGGGGGGGTGTTAAAGCAAGAACTAGAAAACTTTGATATAAAGATAGACTTAACAGAAGATTATTGGTATGAGGATGGGGTAAATAATCATTTGCAATATTATAATAAGGAAATAAAAAGAGTATTTTATGATACTAGGCCAATATTAATAACTTGCTTTTCTAAAGAAAAAGACAGCTTAAGTCAATGGAGAGCTTACGGTCAAGATGGAGAAGGAGTATCTATAGGATTTAATTATAAGCAAATTAAAGATTTAAAAAACAACTGTAAGAATATATCAGTTGAAATGGTTATGTATAAAGAAAATAAGCAAAAGGAAAAATTAGCAGAAGTAGTTCGCGTTGCAATTTTATATATGAAGAAAATGTTTGAAGATGACTCACTTAGAATATCAAATGATTTTAATGAATATTTTACAGAGAAATTCGATGGTTTTTGTGAGGTTTTAATCGAACATTTAGAAAAGATAAGTTGTGTTATTAAAAATCCAGCATTTAGTGAGGAAAAGGAAGTAAGAATAATCTATGATCCACAGCTATATAATCACAAGGTTACTGGAGGTATGACTTTGGAGGAAAGTGAAAGATATTTTAAAAAAGGAGAAGAAATAAAGAAGTACAAGATAAGTCCTATTAAATATAACTTTAAAAATAACCAGCTAGTTGCATCTTGTGATATCGATTTTACAGAATTAATAGAAGAACAAGTTATAAACGAAATAATTATTGGCCCAAAATCTAAGATAACAGAGAATGATATATATTATTTTTTATTATCAAATGGATATGATGCTAATAGTATAAAAATAAGTCGTACAGAAGCAACGTATAGGTGATATGTGTTGTTTTTTGTCTGAATTGTTGATGTATATTAATAAGTGAACATTTAAACTCCTAATAATTTCACACGCTTACTATAAGATCTAATGAAACTTCGATTAAGAACTTTATAATTTGGTTATATTAAAGAAAGTCGTTGGAATTTTAGGAAAAAATATTTAATGCAAATTTGCATAACAATGCGGCATAAAAAATTTAGGAGGAAAAAATGTTTAATAAAAATGATAATAGTGAAAATAAAAAATTTAAACTTGAATATGATCATTCAAGTTTATTAACAGTATGTTGTAAAAAAAATATAGATACAAAAATAGGAACGAACTATTTAATAAATATTGAAGATTATGCTGGAGGATTAACTGTATTATTAGATAAAGATGGAAATGCTATGCTCTCGCAAGTGAAATTGTAAAATCTACCGGTTTATCATAGCTTGGTAGCATACCTTTATCATCATGTGTTAATTCTTTTTTTATTTCTCCCGTCGCAAAAACAACAACTTTTTTATCTTTAAGCTTGTCAAGGTTTTTTGTTATTAGTTTTACTCCATTGATGCCAACTGCATACAAACCACCTCCGTAAATCAGGGTGTCGTAGTCTGCGAGCGTATTGGTATTAACCTTTGAAGCATCCAAAATTCCTCCTTATCACTTCTTTCTCTGCTTCTCGTCTTTCAGTTATTCCCATAGTTGCACCTCCATACATTCATCGTGAACACTGTTTATTATAACAATGGTGGTTACTATTGTAAATAAATAGAAAACATTACAAATATATATTGACTATTACTAATTACAACTGTAAACTAATATTAAGGATTACAACTGTAATCGTGAGGAGGTGGAATAATAATGAGTGAAATCCCTAAAATATCAAATGCGGAATGGGAAGTTATGAAAATAATATGGAATTATTCTGAAATTTCATCAGTCAATATTATACAGCAACTAAAGGATAAATCAGAGTGGAAGCCAGCTACTGTTAAAAGTCTTATAAATAGATTATTAAATAAAAATGCAATTGGTTTTAATAAATTAGGAAATGAATATTTATATTTTCCATTGGTATCAGAAGATGAATGTATAAAACTAGAAAGTAAGTCCTTTATTAATAAGGTATTTAATGGATCTATTAAATCTATGCTCTTATCATTTGCAGAGTCAAAAGAAATATCTGAAACGGATATAGAAGAATTGAAAAATATACTAAACCAATCTAATAAAACGAAAGGTTGATGAATATGGATTTTTTAAATATTTTTGTAATGATTGTACTTTCATCTTTAATCGGTAGCATAATTGTATTAATGATATTAATTGTTAAAGGAATATTTAAAACTAAATTAAATTATACCTTTCATTATTATATATGGTTGATATTGCTCATAAAATTAATAGTTCCTTTTGGGCCACAAACTCCTATAAATGTTTCTAATATGTATGAAAAATTTTATGTGCAGAATACCACAAATGCAAATGCACAAGAAACACAAATTAATTCCTCGCAACAGATTCAAACTACAGACTTAGGTAGTTCAACCTCTTGTCGACGATTTACTGGTTTAACCCAATCTTGATATATGGTTTTCATAGAATGAGACAAGACTGTGAATTTTCCTGTGATGGCGCAGCAATTTCTTATTTAGATTAAGGGGAGAATTTGCAATATGGGAATGCAATAATAAGAGTGCTAGAGCTAGGCGGCAACAGTAATAGACTTATGGGTACTACTTCAATGGTTATGAATAGTTCAGAAATAAAAAGGAGGATTGTAATGATTTCAAAGTATAAGAAGGTAAATATTAAAACTATATTACTCGGAACTATTATTGTCGTTATTATAGGAGATCTCGGGATTGCGCTAAATACTTCAAAATCGCAAGTAAAAACTTCATCAAGCATAGCCAAAGAGTTTGGAATGGGTTTTTATGGGGTAGATGCAGAAAAAATTGCCGATTATTAGAAAATGTTTAAAGCAAGGGATAGCATTGGTTTAATAATTGGTGAAGGAGGAACAGTAACTAAAGCTAATAAAACAGCAGAAGATAGCTACATGAAAACTATTAGTTCATTTGATAAAAACATTCAACCTTTAATGACAATAACAGGATATAACAGCATTGTTGGGAATAGATTCAATACTATAAGTACCGAAGTTTGTGTTGAAGGTAATTATACTGTGAAAGTGACAGACATTATTCTAGAAAAAAATTTATATGGTGAGAAAGAAGATAAAGCTGGATATCATTATGAAGCTAAATTGAAGTTTACTTCTACTAATGGGAAGGAAGATCGAAATGATACTGCAAAAGGATATATAGGGCTTTTAAAAGAAAATAGTAAATGGAAGGTGTCTATTTATAAACCAGAAGGAGACCCGAAATTGTATAACGAGATAATGATGAAAACTATGAAAGAATAAATTATTCTGTCACTGTTTTTTTTGCACGAATACCAGTGCATACGAACGGTCCTTTCTTGGCTTGCCATATGGTGGCTATAATGGTAAAGTATACAATAATAGCAATGATAATAGTATTAAATAAAATATCGGAGGAAATTAATTATGTTTAATCCTGATTTTTCAGATGCAGTAAGAGTAATCGATACATTAACAAGTAGTAATAATACCATATTTGAAGTCCTTGAATATAAAAAGCCTAGAAACGTCAGTGTTTTGGGCACTGGCGCTACAAACACTACCCCAACACAATATGGTGGGGAAAAGCTACGTCAAGTCAGAATTAACATTAACGATGGAGGGGTACTAGTACAACCTGGAGAACTCCAATTTATGAAGGGACCAATTGAAATAGAAATTCAGAAAAATGCACCTTCTGCCTCAAAGGGATTTTTTAAAAGCGTGGGAACTGGAGAAGCCTCATTTACCTCAAGGTATTACGGGAAATATGGTGAAATATATTTAGATCCATCATATAAGTATTTTTATGTTTTAGAATTATTTGATGAAGAGATTATTTTAGACGATGGAATGTTCTATTGTTGTGAAGACACCATCGAACTTTCTGTACATACAAATAAAAACATAGCTACAGGAATAATAAGTGGAGATGGCTTAAGGCAACCGAAACTAAGTGGAAGTGGCATTGCCATTTTAGAAAGTTTTGTTCCATTCGATGAAATTCTTATTTATGAGTTAAATAATGAGACGTTAAAAATTGATGGTAATTTTTCAATTGTCATAAGAGGTAAAATAGATACACAAATAGAAAAGTCAAAGCGTGAAGGATATTTGCAAACCTTCGTAGGAACCGGTGAAGTTTGGATCGCACCTACTAAAAAAAATAGACCAATGAACGTATAATCCACACTTTAAAACACCCTCTACTGCATAAGGGTACATGCTGTAGGGGGTGAAATTTTAGAAACCGTAATATGCTAAACAAGCATCAAACATAACAGAATATGGGATAGTGATATTAAAATCAGAAACGTTGATAAGAAATTCAGTACCCCTATTAATTTTTGATTAACTTTTACTGATATTTCAGCACCGAAGGAGACGACTTAAAGATATTATGTTGATATTGTTAAAAAACCATCTAACACATAACAATGATTTTATATGGTGTGGTCTGAGCTGGTATACTTTTTGTGGTAGCACCATATACAACAATTAAATTTCGGTTGGCAGGATTACTGCTAAACGCTTGCCCGTTTTCAAGTACTATCTGAGTACGTGGGCCAATATTTAATTTTAAAGTATTATCGCTACTTATGAGCTGACTATTAAAATAGTCTACTTTAACATTTTGATATTGAGTATCTCTTGCCATAACAATTGCTCTAAATTGTGGCGGGAAAATTAGAGGAACAGCTGCATTTGTATCATAAAAACCAGTTACCATATCTCCGGGTGCCACCATTACATGGTCTACAAAGTAAGTAGTTGGAGTCACCACGAAATTAACTAAAGTTCCATATTCGTTTTCTACAGACATTAAGTTATAACATCCCGAACCTTCACCATTTGCCCCTATCCAAAAATCATTAATCATGGTAATCACACCATGAAAAGGTTGAAATTTCTTCATTTTAAAAACCTCGATTTCACAATTAATATTTTAAAAACATTCAAAACTGCTAATATATCTCAAATCCATTTGCCTGTATGGACACATTAAAGGAAGATCTTGAGTTTCTAATTCACAATTATACGTTGGATTATAAAATCTAATAGTTTCTTCATCAATATACATAAAACTAGCTCCTTAAAGTATTTACAATACAGTATATGGTGTTCTATAGGTTTTTGTTAAATTGGTATTGATTTTTCTGCAAAGATATACACTTTAAGATATATGTATGTTTTTCATACGTTTTTGCAAAATTGATTATATAAAATCCTTTTGTTTAGAATTATATTATAAAAGTTTATGACTTTTTTTAGTTTATAGAGCGATGGGTAGGTGAAAAGAACATGGTGATATGAAAGAGAGCAGTAGTTAATTCTACTGCTTTTTCTAAGTGGTATTTATCTTGGCAAGTTAAAAATTTACACGAAATACACATATCACATAAAATAAACATTATCTTGACACTTCACAGACAATTACACTGGATATAATAAAAACATAGAAAAATAATTGAATGAGGAGAGATTAATTTTTTAAAATTGCTATTATATGGAGGTTTTTAGTCATGGTGTTTACTATAGAAAATGCACTAATTATAATGTCAGTACTAATATGTATTCTTTTAATTTTAATATTTATAACTGGCAATAATAAAAAACCTTATATTGTTAGCGAATTTTATTCACTTGGAACAATAAATTATCTAAAGGTATATGGGAAAAATGCTGAAAAAGCTATTGAACAATCAATTCTAAAACTTAGTGAAATAGATGATAAAATGTCTGTATTTAAAGGGGATAGCGAAATTTCAAAAATAAATAAACATGCTGGTAATCAACCACAAATCGTCAGCAAAGATACTTATTATGTTATTAAAAAAGCATTAGAATACTGTTCACTTTCAAAAGGAGATTTTGATATAACAATAGGGCCTATAGTGGCTTTATGGGGTATTGGAAAAAAAAGCGCGCGGATTCCGGGTATTAATGAAATTAAAGAGAAGATTAAGAGTATTAACTACAAGGATATAGTAATAGACAAAAAAACTAGCTCTGTATTATTAAAGAATGAAAAACAAGAAATTGATGTTGGAGGTATTGCAAAAGGGTATGCGGCAGACGAAGTAAAAAATATTTTGATAAAAAATGGTATTAAGAGTGCTCTAATAAACCTTGGAGGAAACATATTTGCACTTGGCACAAAAGAGGATGGATCACCTTATAGTGTTGGTATTCAAGATCCATTTAAGACTCGTGGCAAATTCGCTTTGACCATTAGCGCAATTAATAAATCAGTGGTTACCTCTGGAAATTATGAAAGATATTTTACAGCGGGGGGTAAAAGATTTCACCATATAATAAATCCAAATACGGGATACCCCTCAGAAAGTGATATCATAAGTGCTACAATAATTTCTGATAATTCTATTGATGGTGATGGGTTATCAACTGGTGTATATATTATGGGAATTTATAAGGCTATTAATTTAATAGAAGAAATAAAGGGTGTAGATGCCATATTTATAACTAAAAATAGAGAAGTTTATGCTACATCGGGCATAAGCGAAAAATTTATAATTACTAATGATGAATTTACATATAAAAATAGGATTTATGAGGAGATGTAAAAATGAAAAAAAAGATAAAGAAAATACAAATATTTAGACTAATAATACAATTAATTTTATTTGTTTTATCACCAGGCTTATTTATATTAGCATTTTCAGGATTTAAAAGCATTTATGGGATGATTATTAAGGGTAATTTCAATTTTATTCAAGCTTTTCCTAGTTTAATTGAGTTTACAACAGCTATTATTATAACTATTATACTTGGTAGATTTTTCTGTGGATGGATTTGTGCTTTTGGAACCTACAATGATTTACTTCATTTACTGTCTAAAAATGTATTCAAGATTAATTTCAAAGTAGATGAAAAGGTAGATGCGATGCTAAAATACGTAAAATATATAGTTTTACTAGTGCTTGTAGTTGTTGTAATGACAATGGAAAGTAAAGTTTTGGACACAACTAGTCCTTGGGATGCCTTTGCACAAATAACGAATTTTCCACAGGTATTATCTGATTACACTATTGGGGTTATACTGTTACTTCTAATATCAATAGGAGCATTCTTTGTAGAAAGATTTTTTTGTAGATATTTATGCCCTCTTGGAGCTGTTTTTAGCATATTTTCTAGAATAGGTATATTAAAAATTAAAAAGCCCACTGATAAATGTGGAAATTGTAGAGTGTGTACAAGTAATTGTTCAATGGCATTACCACTTTATAAAGTAGAAAGTGTATGTAGTGGAGAGTGTATTAACTGTTTAAAGTGTATTGAAACATGTCCTAGAAATAATACTAAGGTAAATGTTCTTGGGGAAAACATAACTCCTGAACTGGCTAGTTCTGTGGCGATAGCTGCTATGGTAGGACTTTATACCCTTAACAATTTAGGAGGAACTGTATTAGCAAAAAGTGGATTAGGCAAAGCAACTAGTACGACTGTAAGTACTAGTATAAATAGTACTTCTCAAAAATATACGGATGGAACTTATACAGGAACCGGTACTGGGTTTAGAGGCGGTACAACTGAAATCTCAGTTACAATAAATGGTAATGAAATAACTAATGTTGAAACAGTATCACATCAAGATACTCAAAGATTTTATGAAAGGGTAGAAAGTGGAATAATTTCTGAAATTATTTCAGCTCAATCTACCACCGTAGATACAGTTTCTGGTGCTACTTACAGCTGTGAAGGAATTATTAGTGCAGCTCAAGATGCATTAACGCAAGCTGAAACAGGTTCATCAACGGGTACTGATTACGCTAGTAGTAATGATACAAGTACTGATACAGAAAGTTCAAACAATAGTGTATCAAGCTCAGACAGTAATGACGCAAGCTCAACTGAAAGTTCGGAAGACATAAGTAATAATAGTGCATGGGGCTCAGATAATAATGATGCAAACACAACTGATAGTACGGAAGACTCAAGTAATAATGCTAGTTCAACTATAACAGATCAGAGCGAATATATAGATGGAACATATACAGGAACTGGTAATGGGTTTAGAAGAGGTACAACTGAAATTGCAGTTACAATAAAAAACAATAAAATTACAAATGTTGAAACAGTATCAAGTCAAGATACTCCAAGATTTTATGATAGGGTTGAAAGTGAAATAATATCTGATATAATTTCAGCACATTCAACGTCTGTAGACACGATTTCAGGAGCAACTTACAGCTGTGAGGGAATTCTTACTGCAACTCAGGATGCATTAACTCAAGCTAAAGTATAGGATAGTTCTACCAACACAGCGCATTAACTACTAGGTGATTTCACTAATTCTACTAACGTGCTATAATTGTGTAATATATGATGGCATTTTATTATATATTTTACAATAACATGTTAGGGGGACTGTAAATGAGGGGTATAGATGAGTATCTAAGGTTCTGGTGGAGCAATTTGTTTAAGCTATAAAAAGGAATCGAATTTGCTAAGAATCGTAACTTTAATAGGAGCATATGTATGTTTAGTCACCTGTGCTAAATTGATGCTAGTAGATTTCTATTCATTTAACTTTATGATTAAAACACTAGTATTTATGATAGTAGGGATAATTGCATTAATAATATCTTACACATTTTCTAAGTTAGAAAATGAGTATAAAAACAAATAGCACAATCATAATAAAGTTCTTTTGATGAATGGAAATAGTAGCTACTATTTCCATTCATCTGTTTCTATATCATAGCTTTCAATAAGCAGGAAGGACTTTATGTAGTTAATTTGATATTGATTTTTCTGCAAAGATATACACTTTGTGATATATGTATGTTTTTTAGACAGTATTGCAAAATTGATTATATGAAATCCTTTTGTTTAGAATTATATTATATATATAGAAAGTTATTGTAGGTGCATGCAAGTGATTGTAAGCGAATGCAAGTGATTAACTTACTAAATACAAAATTTCTGTAGGCTTATAGCTTATAGCATAATTTTTCTAAATGGAGGATTTAAAATGAGATTTAATTTTGATCAAACTATTGATGTAGAAAAAACAAATGCTTATATGGTTGGTGCTGGACTTGCATCAATGGCAGCTGCAATATTTTTAATTAGAGATGGACATGTTCCAGGAAAGAACATTCATATATACGAAGAATTAAACGTAACAGGTGGAAGTATGGATGGAAATGGTAATGCTGAGGATGGTTATGTAATCCGTGGTGGAAGAATGTTTGATAGGGAAGCTTATGCCTGTACTTTTGGAATAATGGAAAGTATTCCTTCGTTAACTGATCCTAAAATTTCGATACTTGATGAATTTAATGCTTTCAATAAAAAAATTCATACTCATGCAAAAGCTAGATTAATAGATAACGAAGCTAAAATAACAGATGTATCATCTTTGGGATTTGTTCGCGCGGATAGATTAGCATTAATGGATATAATGATTAATTCAGAAGATTCACTTGGAACAAAAAGTATTAAAGAGTGTTTCCCAGAATCATTTTTTAAAACAAACTTCTGGCTTCAATGGACTACACTCTTTGCATTTGAGACTTGGCACAGTGCTGTAGAACTTAAGAGATATCTGCATAGATTTATCCAAGAGTTACCACGTTTAAGTGATTTATCTGGAATACGTCGTACACCATATAATCAATATGATTCAATGTTATTACCTATGACAAAATGGTTAGAAGCACAAGGTGTTAATTTTGAATTAAACTGTAGAGTAACTGATTTTGAATTTAAACCATCAAATACTGAAACTACAGTTACAGCATTCAAATGTATCAAAGATGGAAAAGAAACTAGAATAGAAGTGGGAGAGGGAGATCTTGCTTTTGCTACTATTGGTTCATTAACAGCTGGGACAAGTCTTGGATCAATGACTACGGCCCCAGTAATTAATGATAAACATGTGGGTGGAGCATGGGATCTTTGGGAAAAAATCGCAAAGGGACGTCCTGAGTTTGGTAAGCCTCAGGTTTTCGATGAACGCGTTGAGCAGTCGATGTGGGAGTCCTTTACAGTTACGCTTAAAGACCCAACAATGTATAAAAAAATAATAGAATTCTCAGGAAATCAGCCAGGAACTGGGGCTCATATGACATTTAGAGATTCAGCATGGCTCATGACAATAGTGCTGCATAATCAACCACATTTTCTTAGTCAACCTGATAATATAGAAATTATATGGGGCTATTCATTATTCCCATATGCAAAAGGTGATTTTATAAAGAAAAGAATGGTGGATTGCACTGGAGAGGAAATATTAGCTGAGGTATTATATCATCTAAACTTTAAAGAAGATATGGATAAGATTCTTAAAACATCTATTTGTATACCATGTATATTACCTTTTACAACAGCACAATTTTTAACGCGGGCAAAGGGTGATAGGCCTCAAAATATTCCAGAGGGTTCAACTAACTTAGCATTACTTGGACAATTCTGTGAAATAAAAGATGATGTCGTATTTACTATGGATTATTCTGTAAGAGGCGCACAAATCGCTGTGTATAAATTCCTAAATTTAAATAAAAGACTTACTCCTATTTATAAAGGACAACACGATATTCGTGTATTAATTAATGGTGCTCTTGAAATGATGAAGGATGATAATCTACGTGAAGAGATAGTTGCCATAAAATCTTTATTAAAATAATCTAATGGGATAGTCCTTCGGTTTTTATAAAAGAAAGTGGTAGTTAATTCTACTGCTTTTTTTAAAGTAATATTTTACCTAAGGGGTAATTTGGATTATACTATAATTGCATTGGTTTAGGTTGGTGCAATTAATCAAATTAAAATAGGGAGTTACGTTAAATTAATATTTATTCATACTAAAATAAGGGAGGTTGTTTTATGAGCAAAATTGCTTTTATGGGTGGGTTACTAATTGATGGTACAGGAAAAGAACCGATTAAGAATTCTTTATTAATTGTTGAAGGTAAGAAAATAAAATATGCTGGTCCGATGATAGAGATAGAGGATGAGTATGAAAAGGTAGATATAGAAGGTAAATCTATCATGCCAGGAATAATAGATACTCATTTGCATTTTAGTGGAAATTTATCAGACAATGATTCAGAGTGGGTAATAGAGCCTTTAATGCAAAAGGCGGTAGTTGCAGTATCTCAGGCTAGAGAAGCATTAGAACATGGACTAACTTCAGTGGGCGAAATTTCAAGATTTGGTATACATATAAGAAATATGGTAGAGAAGGGGATTATTCCAGGGCCACGTGTAGTAACTTCTGGTTTAGGATTTTGTAGAACATCAGGACATGGTGATTCTCACAATCTTCCATTGGAGTATAATAATGAATCTCATCCTTGGGCAGAGAGAGTAGATGGTCCATGGGAACTACGCAAAGCTATAAGAAGGAGACTTCGCGAAAATCCAGATGCTATTAAAATATGGTCAACTGGTGGTGGAATATGGAGGCATGATGCTAAAGCAGACTCTCATTATTGCATGGAAGAGATACAAGCTGTTGCAGATGAATGTAAAATGGTTGGTATTCCAGTATGGTCACATGCTGAAGGGTATGATGGAGCATTAAATTCTTGCAAGGCGGGTGTATCAGCTATTATTCATGGAGAAGAGCTAAATGAAGAGTGTCTTGAAATAATGAAGGAAAAGGATATTACATTTTGTCCAACACTTCAATTCTTTTATGAGTGGTTTACTGTATATGAGCCACCATATAGAAAAATACATGAAAATTATCCTGGTAATACAATAGCTGAGAAGGAATTGAATAGAATAGTAGGAAACCTTCAAAATGCTAATGCAAAGGGAATTAGAATTACTGTAGGTTCAGATTCTTTCTGTAGCACATTAACTCCCTATGGGAAATATGCTATAACTGAAATGTACGCACTTAATAAAGCTGGTTTAACTGAAATGGAGACTATTATGGCTGCAACTAAAAATGGTGCAGAGATGCTTAAGATAGATAATATAACAGGCACATTAGAAATAGGTAAGTTTGCCGATCTTCTTGTTATAAATGGTAATCCATTAGAGGATATTCATAATGTAAGTGTTGAAAATATGGAGGTTATTATGAAAGAAGGAGCCTTTGTAGTGAGAAAGTAAGAATAACTAAGATTGTTAATATTGGGTGAAATAGCAGTAGCTTTACTAAATATTGTTTAATTAGTAGGGCTATTGCTATTTTAACTTAAGTTTGCTATTTATTTTCTATGGAAATAGCTCGTACTGGTGAACCATCAGCATTTTCATTTTTTAGGGGCATAATACTTAAAATAAAATACTCATCGCTAATAGAATCTAAATTTGTTAGGTTTTCAATAATTAAGATGTTCTTTGGCATTAATATTTTATGCACTGCAAATGTGGTTGAATCCATATCATCAATTGAAATTGCGTCAATCCCAATACCTTTTAAATTAAAATTTGATAGCCATTTAGCTGATTCTACGCTTAAAGAAGGAAAACCGTCATAATACTTTTTATCTCCCCAGTATTTACTCCATCCTGTTTTTATTATAATGAATTCAACACCTTTTATTTTTTCCTCATAGGGCTTTAGGTTTTCAACATCTATTAATTCTATCTTTTCTTGTTACTACTCAGCCATTGCAAATCAATAAAACCCTTATTTTGGCAAAAAGGATATTGGCTATTCGATGTCGAATATACTACCAGAGAGATTAATAATAT
>JBLHPD010000085.1:0-18878 GCA_047624165.1 Clostridium sp.
TTATATTGAGCCATGAATATAAGTTGGTCTCCGTTTACTAATTGACCAGCTTTATTTATATACTCACCGAATTGATACCAAAACGGATTATAGAAAATGTGATGTAATCCAAATGGGATTAATGATCTTTCTATTACTCCAAATACGAAAGCTCCGAGTGTTGGGTTAGCATCAATCATACCTTTTGAAAAAACGTTTAAGCCATGTTGAATTGGAGGCCATACGAAACTCATTGCTATACCAATCCCAATTGCAACTACTGCTGTAACGATAGGTACAAATCTCTTACCTTGAAAGAATCCGAGGTACGAAGGTAATTCAATATTATAATATTTTTTATATAATTGAGCTGCTATGATACCTATTATAATACCACCAAATACGCCTGTTTGAAGCGTTGGGATACCTAATATTTCTTTAAATTCAGGATGTGCTGTGCCTAAAGTTAATTCATGTGTAACTCCAGAAACAATGCCTAAAGTTTTGTTCATTATTAAGAACCCAACTATTCCTGCAAGTCCTGCAACTCCTTCACCATCAGCAAGACCTACTGCAACCCCTACTGCGAATAGTAATGCAAGGTTATCAAAAATAATACCACCAGACTGTTCCATAATTTTAGCTACTAGTTGGAACCACTGAGCATTAAAAATTGGAGCACTTACTAAAAAATCCGGATTTTGAAACATGTTACCAAACGCAAGCAATAGGCCCGCTGCTGGTAATAGCGCTACTGGTAGCATCAAAGATTTTCCTACCTTTTGTAAAACACCAAAAGCTTTTTTCATTTATATTCCCCTCTCTTTTGTGGCATGTTAAAAAAATAAAAGGCATAAACAAAGTCATAATTATAGCTTCACCTAAATGTGGCTATAATATTATAATGACTTATGCTCATGCCTGATTTATATCAGTAACACGCAATTTTAATTATTAAATTAGTTATTTGCTGTAAACTTTTACATATACATTCGTTATTATGATACTATGTATTCATATATCGTATATATAATATACTATCATATCTTATTATTATTTTCAACATTTTTTTTCAGCTCTGCAAAAGAGTGTAGTCTAAAACATTTTTTAATAAGTTCTACCTCGTTATAGAACTTACAATATTAATCACTTCTGACCATGGCGCATTACCTTCAGCTGTATACTTTTTACCCATGTTTTCCCATGCAAATTTCACATAAGGTAGATCTTTGATATCAATGCTTTCACATAAAATATAATTAACTAAAACATTATTTATATTTATAATCATATTGTTTTCCGTTACTGTTCTTAATTCCTTATTACTATCTTTACGTAATTCCTTATTACTATCTTTACGTAATTCACTATTATAGTTTGTATTTTTATATTCGGTTATCTTAAAATACTGAGAATTATTGCTATAAGTAATTTCATATAATTTATATGAATTACTATCTGCTCCCACTAAAACCTGTTCCATAATAAAATCTTTAGGTATATAAGAAGGTATTTTTATATTACTTTTTAAAAAATCTCTTGTTTCCTGCACTGATAAAGTCCTCATTTTAGTTTCTTTATTTTTAACTAAATAACTTTTAGCTAAATCAGTTTCATCACATGAAATTGCAGGATTATTTTTATTATTATTCTTTGTTAATTTTTCTTCATCAATTATATCGGTAGTTGTAGCGACAATAATATCTTGATTTTCATACGAGATATCCTTTTTTTCACTTTTAATTGAACCCATTTTAGCTGGCATTATAGGCTTATCATTTAAAACAATAATTTTCTTTTCTATGTTTAGTTCTTTGCTCTTTTTATCAGACTCGATTATATTGGATTCAATTATATTAGATTCGATTTTATTAACTTGCTTTTGATTTTCTTCTAATATTTCACTTTTAAAAGTTTTATTTATTTCATCTTCTGTAATATTAGTTTTTTCTTTAAGGATTGACTCACCCATATATGGCTGATGATCCATTTTGGGTTGCTCTTCTAATGTTTTAGTACCCTTATCCCTAGCATCCATTGTTATTGATTCATTATTCAATTCATTATTTTTATTGTAAATAGGATATATTATAATTCCCATTAATAAACATGCCGCTATAGTACATGTTACTTTCAGAACACATTTATGAATTGAATTTTTCTTATTTCTCATGCATTTTTCCAGCGTCCTTAACTTTAATTTCTCACTTACTTTTATATTCTTTAAATCCATATTAAAGATATCTGTTAATCCTTCTAAATTATCCATCATATTCAATCCTCCCAGTAACATTCTTTTTTAGTAATTTTCTCCCTCTAAATAATCTAGTTCGAACTGTACCCTCTGGAAGCTTTAACATTTCACTAATCTCTCTAGTATTAAATTCTTCATAATAATATAAAATAATCACTTCTTTATATTTAATCGTCAAATTCATAACCTGATGTAGTAGTTCTCGGGACTCAATTGCTTTGATTATATTATCATCTAAACTTTGGGCATTGTACTCTTCATTATAAATTTCTCTATCTTCATCTCTATCACTATTTAAAAGTACTCTCTTAATCCAAAAACTTTTAAAATAGTCCTTACATACATTTACTGTTATCCTCATAATCCAAGTTTTTTCACTACTGTTACCTTTAAATGAATCATATTTTTTAAAAATTTTTATAAATACTTCTTGAAAAATATCCTCAGCTTTATGCATATCTTTAACATATAGATATGCTACCCTAAGTACATCATCCCCATAGCAATTAATAAGCCTCTCTATTTCACTATGAATATCTTTTTTTTCTTTACTATCCTTTTGAACTAAAGACACAATAGGCACATATCTCACTCCCACTCTAAATAATAGACGATAATAAAATGGATTTTGTTTCAATAATACCATATTAATTTATTTTAATTAAAAATATACTAAGTTTTACAATTTAGTTTTATGTTATTGACCCTAGGTTATTTAAAACTTTTATAATAAATAATTTTTATAAAATAAAAGTAAGCTAACAAAATGATAAATCATTTTGTTAGCTTACTTTTTAAATTAAATCTGTAGTTTCTTATACTGTTCGTTATTTAACTGTCTCACCCTTTTGATTCTTTTTTTGTGTTTTATCTTTTGTATCTTTAGAACCTGATCTTTTTTCTCCACCTTTTTTAGCCATATTAATCACCTCTTTAACGTATACTTCCTCTGTTATTATTTACACTTTATTTGATTTAATACACATCATTTAATTTAATAAACAGCATTAGTGGACTAACATTAATTATCTTATATTTTTATTTATAAATTTCCATTTCGCTTATAGCAGTCGAGACTAATTTATCAATATCTAAAACTGATTCAGACTTGATTATCTCTACTAACCTTGGTTTTGTTTTTGGATGTTTAGGGACGAAAATTGTGCAACAATCTTCATAAGGCAAAATAGAGGTTTCATAAGTTGCTATTTTTCTTGAAACATCTATAATATCTACTTTATCCATAGCTACAAGGGGCCTAAATACTGGTCTATCGGAAACATCATCACTTACTACGAGCCCTTCCATAGTTTGACTAGCTACTTGCCCTATGCTTTCTCCGGTAGTTACTGAATTTATACCATATTTTTCGGCGAGTGCGCAAGCAAGTCTCATCATAAATCTTCTCATAATAATTGTTAATTCATCTTCTCTACACTTTTCTATAATTTGCATTTGGATTTCAGTAAAGGGTACTACATATAACGTTAATTTTCCAGTATATTCTTTTAAAATATTAGTTAATTGTTTTACCTTATCCTTCGCTCTCTCACTTGTATATGGATGGCTATGATAATAAACTGCAGAAAGTTCTACACCACGCCTTGCCATCATATATCCTGCAACAGGAGAATCTATACCTCCTGATAACATAAGCATAGTACTTCCGTTCATTCCATAAGGTAATCCACCCACAGCCTTTATTCTTTTAGAATAAATGTATGCCATATTTCTTATTTCGACATTTATAGTACACTCTGGATTATGTACATCTACATTTACGTCTTGATTATTTTGTAATATATAAGCCCCTACTTTTCTACTTACGTCTAGTGACCCTGGGCTAAAGTTTTTGTTTGCTCTGTTAGTTTCAACTTTAAAAGTTTTAGCTGAGCTTCCCTTAATCTCTAAAATCGCTTGCTTTTTAATGCTATCCATGTTCGCTTCAATTTCTGTAACTACGCAAACCTCCATTATTCCAAAAACATTTTTAACCTTTTCTATAATTGCATCCATTTGCTCTGAGTAAATAAACCATCTTCCAGAGTCTTCAACAAATTCGTAATTTAAGTCTCTTAATACATTTTTTATATTGTCTTTAAGCTTTTTTTCAAACTTACCTCTGTTAAGTCCCTTTAAAAATATTTCCGGGGCATATTTTACCAAAATCAATTTTCTCATGTGTTCGTACTCCTCTTTATCTTTTATTTAGCTTTCTTAAAAATTCTAACGATTTACTTAATTCAATTATTACGTAGTCAATTTCTTCCTTATTATTTCCTTTCGAAAAACTAAACCGTATAGTTCCAGCTTGCTCCTCTAAACTCCTTCCAAGGGACTTTAATACTTCACTACTTTTATGTTTTTTTGAAGAACATGCTGAACCCGTAGACACATATATACCTTTTTCTTCTAAAGAATGAAGTAACACTTCTCCTTTAACTCCCTTAAATGAAGCACTTAGTATATAAGGGCTAAAATGCTCTTCTAATTTACTGTTAATTATAACATCATCGAGCTTAGAAAGTTTTTCTATAAAATATTTCTTTAATTCTAAAATTTTATTAAAATTCTCATATTGATTGTTGCAGCTAATCGTAGCCGCAGTTGCAAATCCAACAATTCCAGCAAGATTTTCTGTACCAGATCTTAAATTTCTTTCTTGTCCCCCACCACTTATTAAGCAATTAGGTATAAGGCCTTTCCTAACATATGCAAATCCAATTCCACGAGGTCCATGAATTTTATGTGCACTAGTAGATAATAAATCAATTTTAAACTTTTGTACATCAATAGGGAACTTTCCATAGCTTTGTACTGCATCTACATGAAATTTAGCCCTACTACTTTTCTCTTTAATTAATCTGCCTATAAGCTCAATATCTTGTATAACCCCTACTTCGTTATTAACATGCATTACACTAACAAGTTGGGTACCCGGAGTTATACTGTCTATAAGCGTTTTTATATCAATTCTGCCACTTTCATCGACATCAATATAAGTAACCTTTGCACCTATTTCTTCTAATGCCTTAAAAGTGTTAAGTATACTTGGATGTTCAATTTTAGTAGTTATTATATGAGAAGTGCTCTTAGCAAAGCCCTTTATAAGAAAATTATTACTTTCACTTCCTCCAGATGTAAATATTATTTCCTCACTACTAGCATTTATGCTACTCGCAATATTTAATCGCATTTCCCTAAGTTTCCGCTCTGCCTTAAACCCTAAGCTATGTGCTGAAGATGGATTCCCATAATAATTCTTCATAGTACTACATACATCATCAATAACCTCTTCGTAAGGCATGGTAGTTGCACTGTTATCTAAATATATTTCCATGTTTTTATCTCTCTCCTCTAAATCATCTTGTTCTAATCTGCATCAACTGAAGTGGTTAAATTAAATCTTAGTATTTCGCTCTGTTTTATTTAATTATAAATATGTTAATCATCAATGTCAATAAATAAAGAACAATCATTTAGGGGAAGCTCTACCTGCTCTCCAATCTTTTCATCTATAGGCTAATGCCAGTTTTTATGGTAAAATAAACTTATTAGAATATATAATCTATTCACCTAGATTTGAGTAATATAAAAAATTTCAATAATTTATTTAAAGGAGATGCATCTATGAAACCAAAAGTTATAAGTGTGAGCATTTACGATCTAAAACCAAATATGATTTTAGCCGAAGATTTAATACTAAACGGCCTAACTTTAGTTGCAAAGGAAATTGCATTAAATAATTTAATGATTGAAAAAATACTAGAATTTTACCCATCAAATACTATAAATATTTATGAGGCGGGAGAAGAACCCTTAGCTCCTAATTCTCCAATTTTAAAAGTGCAGAGCTTAATTGAAACTGAAAATGTATTAAATCATTTTTCAAGTCGCATAGATAATTTTTTAAGTAGTATAGAAAAAAATTCTGAGCCAGACTTAACAGAAATAAGAAATATGTCCAAAGAAATTTTAGAAAACCTTAATGATTATGGATCTATTTTAAAGAGTATAACAAATTCTAGAACTATAGATGAGTACCTTGTACGCCATTGTGTGAATGTTGCACTTTTAAGTTCAATGCTAGGTAGATGGTTATATTTGCCTAAAAAGGATTTAACACTCTTGACCTATGCGGCTTTTCTTCATGATATAGGTAAAACAAAAGTTAACCAGACTATATTAAATAAACCTGCAAAACTTACGAAATTAGAATTCGAAGAAATTAAAAAGCATTCACGTTACTCTTATGAACTTGTAAAAAACATTCCTTATTTAGATGAGGCTGTAAGCTTAGGTGTTCTATTGCATCATGAACGTTTAGATGGTTCAGGCTATCCTCTTGGTTTAAAAGAAGATAAAATTAATACTTTTGCTAAAATAATAGGAATTGCAGATATGTTTGATGCTATGACCTCAGACAGAGTCTATAGTAAAAAACAAACCCCCTTCGAGGTGTTAGAGATTATGCAACATGAATGTATGGGTTTATTAGATTATCATTACCTAACTACCTTTATAGAACAAATGCGAAATTACTATACTGGGGAAATGGTATTACTTAATAATGGTTCTATTGGAAAGATAATTAAAATTGACATAAATAATATCTCGAGGCCACTTATAACTGTAGATTCAAACTTTATAGATTTAAGCGTTGAAAAAAAATTATTTATTACAGAACTTCTACCCTAAGAGAATTTAAAAAAGGAATTTAAATAAAGCTAGGATTTAACTATCATAGTCTATCATTTTATACGCGAACTAGTTTTGTAATTTTATTATCGATACAATCTTTACAAATTTATTCGTATATGTAATACTAAGATTGATAATCGGTAAAATATTACATGTGAAGGAGTGATAACTATGGATAATATTGATAAAAAAAAATCGATTCTCGCTGATCTGTCTTTGCTACTAGTAGCATTGTTTTGGGGTGGCGGTTTTATAGCAGTAAAAGGGGCTTTAGATAGTCTTACGCCTTTTTATATAACGGCAATGCGTTTTAGTATTTCTGCTATTATTATGTCATTAATTTTCAGAAAAAAGGTTAGACATATAACTAAACATGAACTAAAGGCTGGAGCCGTGGTTGGACTTCTCTTATTTTTAGGCTTTACTGCTCAAACTGTTGGTATGAAATATACAACTGCTGGTAAAAATGCTTTCTTAACTGGAACTAATGTAGTTATTGTACCCTTTTTTTATTGGGTAATTAGCAAAAAAAGACCAGATACATTCTCCTTAATATCCGCTTTTATGTGTTTTATTGGAATAGGAATGCTCACCTTAGATGGAGGTATACGTATTGGCCTTGGGGATGGTTTGACCTTACTATGTGCAGTATTTTTCGCAGCTCATATAGTTTCTGTTGGATTTTTCATTAAAAAAGTAGATGCTATATTACTTGTAATAATACAGTTAAGCGTCGCTGCAGTATTTTCAATTATAGCCGCCTTAATTTTCGAACCAATACCACAACCATTAAATACTAATACAATGTTTGCAATTGGTTATTTAGCAATATTTAGTACAATGGTTGCATTTTTTATACAAAATATAGCTCAGAAGTATACAACACCTACCCACGCTGCAATTATTTTATGTTTAGAATCTGTTATAGGTTCTATTTTATCTGTTATAATGCTAAATGAAATATTCACATTCAAAATGATACTCGGGTGTTTAACTATATTTATCGCAATAATAACAACAGAAACTAAATGGAGTTTCTTAAAAAGAAAGAAAATATCAGCTACTCAATAAAAAAATAAAAAAGTATATATTACGCGTAAAAACATTTAAATGTTAATAACCTATGGGCATAATTATTACCCACAGGTTATTTATATTTCAATAATATGATATTTAAATGCATTTACAACTGTTGTGGTGTTATAAATTATTGTTCTTTCACCTTTTCCGTAATCCAAATGCTGGTGACCGTAGAAAAAATATTTAACATCAACTTTACACAATGTTTAATAAATAGCCTGAATCTTTAATAGATTATACATCAACAAATATAAAAAACATGCTATAATGATATTGTCAGAGAATTAGAAAAATATAAATTTTTAAAGGATGGATAAATATGAACATAGCTTTTTTTCTTATGCCCAAAAATGAAGTCGTTTATGAAAAGCCAAGTTCTACAATGAGGCAAGCATTAGAACGAATGGAGTACCACAGGTATTCTGCCGTGCCCCTAGTAAATGAAAAAGGTAATTACGTAGGCACTTTAACTGAAGGTGACTTATTATGGAAATTAAAGAATACTCCAGATTTAAGTTTTAATGATACAAATAAGATTTTAATTGAAGATATCCCTAGACACATTTGCAACAAAGCAGTAAAAATTAATTCAGACATAGAGAGTTTGATATCTCTTGCAAAGGATCAAAACTTTGTTCCCGTTGTGGATGATAATGATGTTTTTATAGGAATAATTAAAAGAAGTGATATAATAACTTATTGTTTTAATTTGTTATATGATGCTGATAAATTGAAAAATTATAATTTATTACCAACATAGAATACATGTAAGAATATAAAACACCTACACTAGCTTAATCAGCTTCTTTGAAGATGAAATATCTAGTATAGGTGTTTTGTTTATAATAAGCTGGCAGCTTCTTTATCTATAATTATAGTTACATCATTATGAAGTTGCAGAATTGAAGCAGGCACTTTAGGGTTTATTTTGCCTTTAACAGCGCCTTCTATAGATTTAGCTTTGCTTAGTCCATTGGCAAGCAGAATAATCTTCTTAGAATTCATTATTGTCTTTATTCCCATACTTATAGCCTTTATTGGCACATCCTCTATTGAATCAAAAAACCTAGAATTAGCTTCTATCGTTTGCTCGTCAAGATTAACCAAATGCGTTTCTGCCTCAAAGTTTACATCTGGTTCATTGAAGCCAATATGCCCATTTCCACCAATACCCAAAACTTGCATATCTATTCCACCAGCTTCTTTTATTTTATTCTCATACTCTCTGCATACAGCATTAACATCCTTTGCCATACCACTCGGTACATTAATATTTTCCATGTTTATATTTATATGACTAAATAAATTGACCATCATATAATTATAGTAACTTTCAGGATTCTCTCTATTAATAACATAATATTCGTCCAAGTTAAAGGTTTTAACCTCATTGAAATCCACTTCATTTTTGCTATATAGTTCAACTAATTCCTTATACATCCCTATTGGCGTAGCTCCAGTAGCGAGGCCTAATACACTATTAGGCTTTAGCATAATTTGACTTGCAATCATAAGCGCAGCTTTCTTGCTCATTTCATCGTAATTATCTACCACTATTATCCTCATATTCGCACCACCTCATAATATTAGGTACATTTAAATAAATAACAAGTCTATACTAGCCTAATTTATTTATTATCATGCGCCTTACTCAAAATTTTACTTTTGAATTTCGAACACTATTTTTCCTTCTACTATTGTACAAAATACATCAATGCCATCATCAAAAATAATTATATCTGCATCATATCCAACCTCTAAACTTCCTTTTTTATTATCCATATTAATAACCTTTGCTGGGTTATGTGTTGCCATTGCCACTGCCTCATAAATTTCTAAGTCACTGTGATGCAGCATGTTTAATACGGCCTTATTTAAAGTTAAAACGCTACCTGCCAATGTACCATTTTGAAGCCTTGCAGCGCCGTCTTCAACTATTACCTTCTGTCCACCAAGCTCATAATTCCCATTCTTCATACATCCAGCTCTCATAGAATCTGTTATAAGTACTATTTTATCTTTATGTTTTACATTTATAAGTAGATTAAAAATTGCTGGATGAACATGTATCAGATCCGCTATTAGCTCGCAGGTTATATCACTCGTGAAAATTGCACCTACAATGCCTGGTTTTCTATGATTCAAAGGAGTCATAGCATTAAATGTATGAGTTGCATGTGTTATTCCATCCTCAATGGCCATTATTGCCTCTTCATAGCTTGCATCCGAATGACCAACTGACAATGTAATTTTAGAATTTTCTTTCACTTTCTTTATAAAATTATGATTCCCATCCTTTTCTGGTGCAAGGGTTATTATTTTAATAATATCTAAATACTCCTTTATAATATCATAATTAGGCTCTATAATATTATTTGACTTCTGGGCTCCTTTATACTTTTCATTTATGAATGGTCCCTCCATATGCGCCCCTAAAATCTTTGCCCCATTGGTTTCTAGCTTCATTGCCTCACGTGTAGCATCTAATGCGCTATATATGTAGTCTTTATCCATAGTCATTGTAGTCGGTAAATATGCTGTTACTCCATTTGAGGCTATTGTAGTGCTTATAACCCTTAAGGCTTCAGGTGATGCATCCATAGTATCATATCCTCCAGAGCCATGAATATGAATATCAATAAAGCCAGGTGATACATATCTGCCTTTAGCATCTATTACCTGTATTTCTTCGTTATATTCTTCTTTATACTCTTTTTTATACGAGTAAAACTTATCCATACTTATAACTTTTATAATCTTTTCATCAAAGATTATTACGCTGTCATAAATTATTCTGCCTTTCATAATAAGTTTTCCATTAGCTATAGCTTTAATTTTCATTAACCACACCACCTCACCAAATATTTCTAATCCATTTTTTTATAACCTATTAAAATTAACAAATAAAAATTTAGTATTCCTTTATATATAATAACACTTAAAAATAAAAAAATGTAACAAGAAATTTCCTTTCTTATTACATTTTTACTATTTTTAACTATCTACTTTCATAGCTCTCATAGAATTTAATACTGCAATTAAAGCAACTCCTACATCACCAAAAACTGCTTCCCACATAGTAGAAATTCCAAAAACCGCTAATATCAAAATAGCTGCTTTTACGCTTAGTGCAAATACAATATTTTGCATAACTATTTTCTTTGTTTTTTTAGCAATTTTAATAGCTTCCGCAATTTTTGAAGGCTCATCAGTCATTATTACTATATCTGCGGCTTCTATTGCAGCATCAGATCCTACCCCACCCATTGCAATTCCTATATCTGCTCTCGCAAGTACCGGTGCATCATTAATGCCATCACCTACAAATACTATCTTTCCTTTGGATGATTTTTCTTTTTGAAGTAATTCTAACTTCTCAACCTTCTCATGTGGAAGGAGTTCTGAATAAACTTCATCTACACCTAAAATTCTTCCAATATCCGTTGCTATATCTTTATTGTCACCAGTAAGCATTACTATCTTTTTAACACCCATGGATTTTAAATCAACTATTGCGCCAATAGAGTCTTCTTTTATCTCATCAGAAATTATAATACTGCCTGCATATTTCTTATCTATAGCTACATATATTATCGTGCCAACATTCCCAGCCTTATTATAGGAAATTTTTTCACTATCCATTAGCTTTGAATTACCAGCTAACACATATTTTCCTTTTACTTTAGCTCTAATACCATTTCCAGCAATTTCGCTAACATCACTAATATCTTCTTTGCTTACAACTTTTCCATAAGCTTTTAATATAGATATTGCAATAGGATGATTAGAATTGCTTTCTGCAAACGCTGCATATTCTAACAATTCTTCATTACTTATATCGCCTTCTACATGCATTTCTGTAACTTTAAAAACTCCTTTGGTTAGTGTTCCTGTCTTATCAAAAACCACTACTTCAACGCTATTTAATGCCTCTAAGTAGTTTCCGCCTTTAACTAAGATGCCATTTTTAGATGCGCCACCTATTCCCCCAAAAAATCCAAGTGGAATAGATATTACTAGAGCACAAGGACAAGATACTACTAAAAATACTAAAGCTCTATATATCCACTGCGAGAAAGTAGCACCCGGTATTAAAAGTGGTGGGAGTATTGCAAGAGCAGTTGCACTTATAACTACAATCGGTGTGTAATATCTTGCAAATTTAGTTACAAAATTTTCAGTTGGTGCTTTTTTGCTACTAGCATTTTGCACTAAATCCAAAATTTTTGCGAGAGTTGATTCCCCAAATTCTTTTTTTACCTCTATAGTTAACAAACCATTTTTATTAATGCACCCAGCCAAAATCTCATCCCCGCTTTTAACTTGTCTTGGAACTGATTCACCAGTTAAAGCAGCTGTATCTACTAATGACTTGCCTTCCATAACAATACCATCTAAAGGTACTTTTTCTCCCGGCTTTACTATTATAATATCTCCGATGAGTACTTCCTCTGGATCTACTTTTATAATTTCATCTTTAAATTTTTTATTTGCATAATCTGGCCTTATATCCATAAGTGCAGATATAGATTTTCTAGATTTATTTACAGCGATGTCTTGGAAGAATTCTCCTACTTGATAAAAAAGCATAACACCAACGCCTTCTGGATATTGTCCTATAGAAAATGCGCCAACTGTAGCGAGTGCCATTAAGAAATTTTCATCAAAAACTTGACCTCTTAATATATTACGTACAGCAACTATTAGGACTTCCCCACCAATTAATAAATAACTTATAAGGAATAAAGCAAATTCAACTAAACGATCTAGTTTAAATACAATTGCAATGATGAAAATTGCTACACCTACAGAAAAACGTATGATTTTATTTTTATTATTCCCTTCTTCACCATGTTCATGTCCGTTATCATGACCTTTCTCATCATGGCCATGACTTTTCTCTACATCTCCATGACCCTTTTGGTCCTGTTTAAATGTATTTACATTCTTTGGTATAACCTTAACATTAGGCTCTATCCTCTTAATTATTTTTTTTGTTTCATCTATAACATTTAATATTATTTCTTCACTCTTAAATTGAATTATTAAGCTTTTGCTTATAAAATTAATATTCGCTCCTAATACCCCATCTAATTTCTTACATTGAGCTTCAATTTTATTTGCACAATTAGCACAACCTAGACCCTCTAAAATGAATTCCCTTTTTATTATAGTATCCATTTTTTCCCCCGCTTTCAAAATTTTTTATCTGCTTTTTATTTTGAATTTTGTTGTATGTAATAGAATATTATTTAAGTTCTTATATGTGCCAGTTGCATATACTTTAATCCCTTATTTGTTATCAATATAATCTTATCTAAGTTCCTTTATGTGTATAAGTCCTTGATCGAAAATATGTTTAACATGATCGTCATCCAATGAATAGTACACAACCTTACCTTCTCGCCTATACTTCACAAGTCTAGCATTCTTAAGCACACGAAGTTGGTGCGAAATGGCTGATTGAGTCATAGTAAGAAGAGCTGCTATGTCACAAACACACATTTCAGTTTCGAATAGCACACAAAGAATTTTAATTCTTGTACTATCTCCAAAAACTTTAAAAAGCTCTGCCAGGTCATATAATGTTTCCTCTTGTGGTATTGATTTTCTTACTTTTTCAACTACATCCTCATGTACCGAAGAAAAAGCACAAACCTCTATATTTTTTCCCATATATTCTCCTCCATTCATATGAACATATGAATCATTGTTCATGTGTTCATTATATGGCACCAATGTATAATTGTCAATAAACAAGTTACAACTTGTTGCAATTTATTGGGGACAGTTAAGAACTTTTTAAAAAGTAATCAATAAAAAAAAGGTACAAGTTTAATAAAAACTTGTACCTAAGGGACATAAAAATAAATAATTGTTAATCTCTATATTTATATTTCTATAATTTACTTGCCATTTTAGCTAAGCTCTCTGCACTCGTATTTAACTCTTTTACAGAATCCACTATCTGGGTTAGCGCTTGTTCTTGTTTTTCAGCAGAAGCCATCGATGTACCAATACTCTTTTCTACTATGCCTACTGAATGCTTAATACTTTTCAGTATAGTATTTATTTCAGTTATAGATTGCGCACTTGATCCAGATAATTTCCTTATTTCAGTTGCTACAACCCCAAAACCTCTTCCAAGTTCACCTGCTCTAGAAGCTTCTATTGCTGCATTGGCAACGTGAAAGCACTAGTCGTATTGAAATACGCGCAATATATACTTTTAGTTATAGCATAATCTAAGAAAAAAGTTTTTAATTTCTAATAGCAGATCATTAAATTAAAACCATTCACTAACATCCTTTAATATTTTATGATTAGTTAAATCATAATGAAGTGGGGTTACAGTAACATACCCCTCTTTCAAATATAATGTATCTGAATCCTCCTCATGAATATCTTGTAATTCACCCTTAATCTCATACTGCTTTTCACCATTTTCAGAAACAGATTCTATATAACAATTGTTATACAATCTACTTCCAATTTTACATACTTTAATCCCTTTTATTTCATTCTTTTCTAATAGCGGAATATTTACATTTAACACAATATCATTTTTAATGTTATTCTTCTCTGCCGTAAGCAATATTTCTCCAGCATATACCGCTGCCATTTCATAATTTTCATTATTTTTCTTAACAGCCATAGAAATAGCCATGGCTGGTATTTTATAAATACATGCCTCTATAGCCGCAGAAACTGTACCAGAATAAAGAACATCCGTACCTAAATTTAAACCTCTATTTATTCCTGATACTACCATATCTATTTTACCCTCAATAAGTTTATTAATTGCAATTTTTACACAATCTGCAGGCGTTCCATCAACACTAAAAGCTTTTACTTTGAGCCCTTCCATCTTAACTTCTCTCACAACAAGCGGCCTTGCAAGAGTTATTGAATGCCCACAGGCACTTCTTTCATTATCTGGTGCTACGACAATTACTTCATGATTTTTTTCGAGTTCTTTAGCTAGTGCATATATTCCCTTTGCAGTTATACCATCGTCGTTAGTAAGTAGTAATCTCATCTTCATTCCTCCCTATAATTCATATACTATATTTTATTCAAATCTAATTAATTTACATTTAGTTACTTTAGAATGATTATTAATGACTATACCCTGCCCCATATAAGGTAATTATATAAAAGGGCACTTGCCACTACTCTTTTGTCCATATCTGAAATCACTTCTGCTTGCCAATCAAAATGAGGAATATTTTGATTGTAAATTTTAAAAACTCCGACTTCTATACTATTTTGATAAGCTTTGGTTATTAGATCCACTGAATCTCCTTCATAGAAGTATTCTGCTCCTCCCAGTGAAATCCAAAAACGATAACGAGTAGCTAGCAGCTTTCGCCCTTTAAAAAGTCCTATCTCCTTATCATCTTCTATAAGAATATGGCGATTCCTAGCTATGTCTTTGATTTTAAAATCTCTATTATCGTTGTGACCTTTAAACACGAAATTTACGGGATTGTACCAGTTACTCAAAAATTTAAGTATAATGCTTGATAATATACTCTTTTCTGTAGTGTACAATAGCTTTCCTGATTCATTATCCTCTCTAATCTCTACCTTATTTGCCCAAAATCCAGAAGTTATAAGTACATATTTTTTAATTTTTCTAACTCCCTTCACTATAGAATTTTTTACCTATACAATATATATTACCATGATTTTGAAGTTTCTGCATTGAGGATTATTTTTGTAATCGCTAATTCATAATTTTATATATACATATTCATAGTTTATCTTATTCATTAGCACTTTGAATTTAAAGTGAAAGAACATTTGAATAAACTTAGAACTACTTAATTCAAGATTTTTAAAATTTCGTAGAGTTCCACAGGAAGTGGAACTCAAGCCTCCGCAACAGGAAGTTGCATGGAGGCTGTTAGAAATTTTAGAAATCTTTAATTTTAGTAGTTGTTAGTGAAATGAATCGTACCGAACTTAAATTCAAAGTGCATTGAATTAAATAAACTTCAGGATAATTCATCTATTGCTATTTAATATCCCTGTGGTAAGGAAATTATATGGAAGTGACACTAATAATTTCTTTTTAAAGGTATTATATGTATAAAAAAAATTATTGACTAAATTCACATTTACTATTAGAATAATAAAGAAATAATAAATTTATATTTATGGATGAAAATTATTGGAGATATCCACATTGGATAACCGTAGAAGAAAGAAATAAATCTATGCTAAATGTTTATTTTGAAACTTTCAGGTTTCAGGCATATTCCAGAATATGCCTTGCACAATAATTTGACATACCCCTGGAGAGACTACTTAAATGTGGCATCAACGGAGCAACTTAGGTGATTATCTAAGGAAACTTTCAGATAAAAGGACAGGGAGTAAAAGGGCAGTTTTTTTGTTGCCCTTTTGCTCCCTGTCTTTATGTATTTTTACCACATTTATATATTTTCAAAATGGATTTTCTATTATTCTAAAATTAACAAAAGAAAGGATGATTTATATTGGAAACGTCAAATTCTATCAATAATTCACCAAAGGTACTAAAAAAAGAAATCGGATTACCAGAGGCCATTACTATAGTTGTAGGTATGGTTATAGGTTCGGGAATTTTCTTTAAACCCTCTATTGTCTTTAGAAACGCGGGATCACCGCTCCTTGGAATACTTGCTTGGATTGCAGGTGGTATTGTCACAATGGCTTCTGCGCTTACTATAGCTGAAATAGCAGCAGCTATCCCTAAAAGTGGAGGTATATTTATATATCTTAAAGAACTTTATGGTGAAAAATGGGCATTTTTGTTTGGTTGGGTGCAAACAGTTATTTATGTACCTGGAGCTTCAGCAGCCCTTGCAATAATACTGGCAACTCAAGCTACTAATTTTGTTCCTATGACTAGCATTGAGCAAAAATTATTTGCAGTATTCATGATAATTATTATTACCACTGCAAACGTCATATCAACAAAACTTGGTAGTAAAATTCAGTTTGTTGCAACTATTGCAAAACTAATCCCACTTATTATTATTGTTGCTTTAGGCCTTATAAAAGGAACCGCTCATAGTTTTTCTATGCCACTAGGTGATATGACCGCTGGTGCTGGTTTTGGAGCAGCTATGCTTGGAACACTTTGGGCCTATGATGGCTGGGTAGGTGTAGTTAATATAGCAGGAGAACTTAAAAATCCTAAAAAAGATATACCAAAATCCATAATTTTAGGCTTAACTGTTATTATGATAGTATATGTTTTATTTAATTTAGCAATTATAAAAATAGTTCCTATAACAGCTGTTATAGCATCTAACAAAGTGGCTTCTGATGCTGCCACAGTTTTATTTGGTAAATCTGGTTCATTATTTATCACTGCCGGCATATTAATTTCAATATTTGGAGCGTTAAATGGTTACCTAATGACAGGAGTTAGAATACCTTTTGCTATGGCCCAGGATAAACTTTTACCTTTCCATGGTTTTTTGGGAAAAGTTAATGAAAAATATACAACTCCATTAAATGCTTTTATTTTTGAGGCAATATTAGCCTCTTTATACGCATTTAGCGGTTCTTTTAATAAATTAACTGATTTGGTTATCTTTGTTTTATGGATTTTCTTCATAATGGCAGTAGCTGGTATCTTTATTTTAAGAACAAAACATAAAGATTTAGATAGGCCTTATAAAGTACCCTTCTACCCAATAGTTCCCTTCATTGGAATTATCGGAGGTATATATATTCTAGTAAGTACACTCTTAACAGACACTACAAACGCACTTACTGGACTTGCAATAACCTTAATTGGATTACCTGTATATTGGTACATTACAAAAGAGAAACAGAACAATTAAAATAACAATTGTTCTTACAACAAAAAGTATGCTAATCAGTAAAATTAGCATACTTTTTTATTTTAGACTTCGCCTTTTAATCCAATTTCCTCAGCAACACTTTGCATACCTTTTATTGTTTCGCAAAGTATCTCATTAATGTCCATTCCCATTCTTTCAGCCCCTGAAAGAATAACATCTCTATCGACACCTGCTGCAAAACTCTTCTGCTTAAATTTCTTTTTAACTGACTTCACTTCTAAATCAAGCACACTCTTGCTTGGTCTCATAAGCGCAGTTGCTGTAATAAGCCCAGTAAGTTCATCTATTGTAAACAGTACATTCTCCATTTTATGTATTGGTTCTACATCTATGCAAAGTCCAAAGCCATGGCTCTGCACAGCATGTATGTACTCCTCTGGGTAACCCTCTGCCTCTAATAATTCCTTTGCTTTAACACAATGCTCCTGCGGATACATCTCATAATCCACATCATGAAGAAGCCCAACTATGCCCCATTTTTCCACATCTTCATCATTTAGACTAGCAAAATGCCTCATAACGCCCTCAACAGCGAGTCCATGTTTTATCAGACTGTCACTTTTATTATACTTTTTTAATAACTCAAAAGCCTGTTCCCTTGTAGGAGTTACTTTTCCCATAAATAAAACCTTCTTCCTATAATCATTATTATTATTTATCATAAATTATAGTTCAATAAGAAAATTAAGTCAATTATATGTTGTTTACAACAGAGCTGAAGCATGATTTTTTTAAAAGCACTAATTTAACGTAATATTATAAATTAATATTACTATTTGTCATCCACAGATTTTTTTTATATAATATTGCTAATAAAATAAGCTTCAGTTCATTTTCATAGTTAACTTTTAGTAATAAACCAAACGCCAAAAATACCCTCGCGAAAGAGCACTGTAAATATTTACATACACTAAATTCATACTAATCACCAAGGGCGTACGCCCTTAATAAATAATGAAAATTCCATTATCAATTAATCTACTAGTCTCCACTGGTACCTA
>JBLHPD010000086.1:0-18675 GCA_047624165.1 Clostridium sp.
AACCTCAATAGAAAATGTTTTAAAAGTATTTCCTTATAATGGTCAAAGATTTAGAATCATTCATGCGCAATTAATTAATGATAGTCTTTTAGAAAGAATGAAAAAGTTGCCACTAGTAGTAGATATACAACCAAGTTTCGTAAGCACAGATTTACATTGGATAAAAGAAAGATTGGGAGAAAACAGACTAAGCAAAGGTGCATATGCTTGGAAAACAATGCTGGATGCAGGGCTAATTCTAACAGGTGGTTCAGATTGTCCTGTAGTATCCTATAATCCTTTTGAAGGGATTTTCGCTTCTGTTACAAGGCAAGATTTTAAAGGATACCCAGAGAGTGGTTGGTATCCTGAGGAGAATTTATCGGTATACGTGGCTATTTGTTTATTTTCTAAAAACGCAGCCTATGCAACTGGCAAAGAAGATGTACTAGGTACAATTGAAAACGGAAAACTAGCAGATTTTATTGTAATTGACAGGGATCCATTTTTAATAAAACCATTAGATATTTTGCAAGTAAAAGTGCTAAAGACATATGTAGGTGGAGAAGAAAGTTAAATCATCACATGCTATGCTTATTATCACCTTCGGTTATGTTCAAAGCCGAAGGTGATGATTTAATTATGTATAATCTGGAGCCCCTCTATTCTACTGTTTTCAATATATCGAAATGCATCTTTAGATAAAGAATCCATATCACCATAATTTAATATTTTAATTTGAAGTTGATGAAATTCACATACACATTTTAAAAATTCGCAAAAGGCATTAATAATTCTAACGGTTGGAACATTTTCTAGCACCTTAAGGCTTTCTTCACTGATTAATAAAACTTTGTTTTGAATAGATGCTAAATCTGATATATAGCTTGGATTAAAAGACATCAGTTTTTGTTTGCTCCCAATTTCCCCAACAATTTTACCAATTACGTCCGAAATCCAAAAAAAAGGGATTTCTTTCAAGCAAAATGTGTCTATATACAAGGATTTTTTTTGTAAAGACAGTTTCTCAGAATCTAGTCCTATGCAATTAGAATCACTTATCACTAAATTATACAGCATCTTTAACTCTTTCTCAGGAGATATATTTAAGTTTCTCCTAAGAGTGCTTTCAAAGTTTTTATAAAAGCTAATAACCGAAGATCTATTTCCATTTTTATTATAATTGTCCATTAACATATATGCGAAATGCTCATTATATGGGTCTATAATTAGTATATCCTTTAAAATCTCTATACAATTGTCATATTGTTTTAATGACTCATATTTTTCTAATATTTGTTTAAGAAGTTCAATATTCTTGTTTTGGTATATGATTCTTTCAAATAGGACAAGGTCATTAAACTCGGGGCATTTATTAATATAAAGGCCCTCCAAAAAATCACCACCATAAAGCTTTTTAATGGATAATAATTCTTCAAGAGAAATGTCATTTTTGTTTTCATAAGCATTTAAAAATAAAATATCAGAAAAGAAATCATATTTTTCGTTGATATAACATAAATGTTTTTCAGCTAAAATAAATTCTTCTCCTTTTTCATCAGGAAGAATAATTCTTTTTATACTCCATAGACAATACCTCAAATTAGATCTTGAAGCCTCATTATTGCTGTCTGCCCATAAGTAGTTCGCAATTTTTTCTCTACTTATTTTTTTATCTGAATTAATTAATAAGTAACAAATTAAATCAATTGCTTTACTACTAAACTTATCCTCAACAGGCTCATTCTTATGTTTTATGGTTATTCTTCCCAGCATATTTATTGATAGAACTGGCATTTTACTCACCACCCTCGCAGCAAATGTTATTAAACAGGACATTTCCTGACTTAATAGTAACTTTAACCGTGACATCTTTAATATTCTCAATATTTATTTTAAAAAGATCATCACTGAGTATTACAATATCTGCCAACTTGCCAACATCGAGACTCCCTTTGGTTGTATCCTCAAACATTGCATAAGCGGCATTAATGGTAAACATCTTTATGGCATCCACTATACTGATTCGATGCATTTCAACAGGGTGATTTACAGCAGAGTAAATACCCAAAATGGGACTAGCAGGTGTAACATCACTATCTGAACCTCCGCACACTATGATACCATTTTTTATTATTGTTTTAAAAGGGTTAGTAATTTTATACCTCTCCCCTATACGCTGAAAGTACATTTTATCAGGTCCGCCCCAGTAATGCTCATATGCAGGTTGCATTGAGTATATAAGATTTAACTCTTTAGACCTAGAAAGTTGAGCAGCATTCGGAAGTTCCACATGCTCGAGTCTATGTCTTAAATTATTATTTCCAGTCTTTTTAAAAGCATATTCATGAGCATTAATTGCGAGTTCAATAGCTCTCTCACCAATAACATGCATAGCAGTTTGAAGATTGTTTTTATAACAATCAAGCAAGAAGGAATTTAATTCTTCCTGTGAGTAATATAATACTCCTTTTTTCCCAGGGGCATCGGTATAATCTTCATTTAGTGCTGCATTTCTAGAACCGAAAGATCCATCAATAAAAAGACTACCACCAATTCTATTGAGTCCCATAGATATAACTTTTTGAACATCAGTAGTTTGATAGAACAATACTAAGTCGATAGGAAATGCATTTTTATACTCATGGATAAATTCAGCATCTTTATTGCAAAACATAAAGCCCCCTTCCATTGAGGCTGTAGTAGTAATTCCAGAACTGATGAGATATGGCATAACACTTTTTAATGCCTTTAATCTTAATTTATTGTCCATACTATTTAATATACTTTCTCGTAATAATGCATTTGCAAAATCTCGAAATATACCGGTTGGCATACCTTTGCTTCCAAGTTCAATTCCGGCTACGGAGAATGGAATTTTATAATGTAGCAGTGCATATGTATTTAAAATACTAGTATGATACTCAATTCTATTTAACCAAACTGGTGCAGTGTCACAAAACCTATCAAGAATATATCTATCTGGAAGCTTTCTTTCTTTTAAATTTTGATCATCCAAACGATATCCTCTTATAGGCTGCCCTGGATTATTTTTGGCTTGCTCCACAACCAAATCTCCAATATCATTAAACGAAGTAGCCTTTCCAAGATCTAAACTAGTATGGTTAATGGCTGTTTGGATAAGATGAGAGTGGCTATCATAAAACCCAGCAGTAACGGTAGATCCTTTTGCATCAATTACTTCTGCGCATGATTCTAAAAACTCCGAGTATTCATTTCCTTCTCCAATTCCAACTATTTTATCCCCTTTTATTGCAATCCAATTATAAATCTTCTCATTAGTCGGATTTAAGCATTGTCCATTAATAATTAATATGTCAGCCTGCATTGCATCATCCCCCAATTTATAATAGATTTGATATAAGTATACAGCAGAATAGCTATCAATTAAAGATACTATCCTGCTGTAATCTAAATTTTATGAATGATTGTTATTTTGTAAGAACTTTCACTAAAAACTCGTAGATGATATCTGCCGTTTTTGTAATAGAACTAATGGTAGCATACTCGTCTGCGCCATGAAAGTTTTCACCTGCTGCGCCAAAAATAATTGCAGGGGCGTTTAACCTTGAACCTAAGTAATTAAAATCACCTATGCTTTGAAAATAAGATATACTTGGCGGGCATTCACAAATATCATTTATCGATTCTAAAAATGTAGCTACAAAATGATTTTCCTTCGGTACTGTAAATGGGAGAAAACCCTTGCTACCCTCTGTTGGTGCATCTCTAAACGAAATTTTAAAATCACTTTCAATATTTGCTTTTTTTATTGCATCTATTATATGATTTTGTATTGTTTTTTCATTTTCTCCCACAACTATATGCCAAAACAGTTTGACTTTAGCATAATCTGGAACGCTACAGGCACCGCCATCACTTTCTACTGCAACTACGCAAGCGACACCTTTGCCTAAAAATTCATCTTCAACATAATCTATTTTTTCTAATTCACACATGAATTTTCCAGCATCTACTGCTGCATTAATACCTGATGATGGCAAAGCCGCATGAGCAGCTTTACCAAAAAATTCAACCTCAAGACCATATCCACCTCTTGCACCAAGACATAAATTAGGAAAAGGTAGACTGTTGAATCCCGCACTTGGTTCAGCAATAATTGAGAAATCTACATCTTTAAATAATCCTTCTTCAATTAATGCATTTGTACCAAGCCCATAAGGACCTTCTTCGTCCGAAACAAAGGTTGCAATAATTTTTCCATGAAAACTTTTGTTGAGCTCATGAAACTTTCTGATAGCAAGCATAGAAGCACAACTACCTGATTTCATATCAAGAGCACCCACCCCGTAAATTTTATCACCTTCTACTAGTCCTTCGTAAGGTTCTTTTGACCAACCATTACAAAGATTAACGGTATCCATGTGACCATTTATACAGATGACTGGTCCATCACTTTCACCATTCATTTCACAAATCACATTTTTACCCTTGAAATTAGTAATTTTCGCTTCGTGGTATTCATGAATCCTTGCACTAATACCATTTTCAATAAACCACTTATGGGTAAACTCCATAATAGCTTCTTCATGAAAGTAAGGACTATGTGTTGAGATCAATTTTTTCATTAGTTTAATTGTTTCAGATGTTGTAATTTCTTTAAATGGTATCATTGTTTCAAATGATTTAATTTCTTCTGATGGTGTAATATCTTTACATATCTGCTGGTGATTGTTTGTCATTTTTTATCTCCTCTTTCTCCTCTTTAAATATAAATAATCCAGTATAACCATATATTACGGCAACAAGTGGAGTAATCAAAGCTAAATACGTGTATGGAAGATATTCCATAGTGGATACCCCTAAAGTTCCTGCAAAGAATACACCACAGAGTCCCCAAGGAACTAATGGTGATGTTACAGTACCTGAATCTTCACATGTCCTTGAACAAACCATATTTTTTATTCCAAGTTTCTTATAAGCAGGTAAGAACATTCTTCCTGGGATAAGAATAGCCATATATTGGCTAGCAGAAAATACATTAACTGCAATTGTTGATATAACGTGTGTAAGAATAAGATTCCCTTGTTTCCTAACGAGTCCTGACATTTTCTCCAGTAGTACTTCAAGCATTCTTGTCTTTTCAAGGATACCACCAAAGCTAAGGCCCAAGAAACCAAGTGAAACTGTCCACATCATTGATTGTAATCCGCCTCTGTTAAAGAGCTTGTCAACTGTTTCAGTTCCAGTTTCAATTACGAATCCATAATTCATGAAATTCATCATTTCATATAATCCTCTTCCTTGAACAATAACTGCAAGAGCAAGGCCTACTAATGAAGCAATGACCATAACAGCAACACCGCTGACATTCTTAACCGCTAAAACGACTACAATTACTAACGGAATTAAACTTAAAATTGAACTCATAGGAGTCATTTTAAATGATGATTGAATCCCTCCTAATATATTAGTAATGGCTGTTGTATCAACAGCTCCTCCACTAAATTGAAATCCGAGTATGGTAAAAATAATAAGAGATATTACAAACGCAGGGCCTGTAGTATAGGTCATGCTACGAATATGATCGAAAAGATTTGCTTCTGAAACTCCAGCTGCTAAATTTGTTGAGTCAGATAGAGGTGACATTTTATCCCCTAAAATTGCTCCTGAAATAACTGCCCCAGCAGTCATTGGAGCTGGGATTCCAAGACCTACGCTTATTCCCATGCAAGCTACTCCAAAAGTAGCTCCTGTAGTCCAACTACTTCCTGTTGCAACTGATGCAACTGCGCACACAAGGGCTGTTGTAAGTAAAAAGAAAGTTGGTGATATTATTTTTAATCCATAATAAATAAGTGTTGGAATTGTTCCCGCTGCAATCCATGTTGGTATTAATACACCAATAAGCATTAAGATTAACATTGGAATCATAGCTAATTTGCAGCCATGCATAATTCCTTCTTCTATAGTTTTCCATTTAAATCCAGAAGCCATTGCAACAATGATTGCATAAGTGCAGGAAAATATAATTGTTGTATGAATTTCTGGACTTCCATATAATATTACCTGTACAGTAAGTGTAATACATAAAAATAGTATAACGGATAATGATCCCAAAAATGACGGTTTAATAGACGATAAATCTTTGTGTTCCATTTGAAACACCCCCTTAACTAACATAATACAGACTAAGTGTTTTAATAAGTGTGGTAAAACTGTTTGAAAAACTGTTTATTTTAAAATATTAAATATTTATGTAAACGTTTTTCAGCAAAAATCCTCCTAACTAAAATCACTTAAATAATTACATATTAAAAATTGCTGATTTATTTTATTAAATCAGCATACTCACCTTTAATAATATTCTTTAATAAATTTACATTTATTTTTATTTGAAATCCTATTTTTCCTCCACTTACAATTATTGTTTCTATTTCAAGGGCAGTCTTATCAATAAATGTTTTATACTGTTTCTTCATGCCTATAGGGGAACACCCCCCCCTAATATATCCCGTACATTTTTGAAGGTCTTTTAAATCTAACATTTCTATTCGCTTCTCCTTAGTTACTTTAGCTGCTTTCTTAAAGTCTATTTCTTCTCTAACTGGAATTTCGAAAATATAAATATTTTTAGACATGCCTTGTGTAACTATAGTTTTATAGACATATTTTTCATCTTCACCTATTTTTTTTGCAACAGATATTCCATCTATTTTATCATCTTTGATATCATAAGTTATAACATCATATTCTACATTCATTTTATCTAAAATACGCATAGCATTTGTTTTTATCATTATTTTCCCCTTTATTACTTTGATTTTAATATCCCTTATATCTCATTATATCTCTTTTCATGCCTTATGCACTATTCACTTAACAATTATGGTATTAATTGAAATTCACCCCTTATTAGTTAAATTTATATTAACTTTTAATAATAGGTCTTGTAATAACACTATAAATGGAGCATATTATATACTGTAACAGGATACGTACAAGCAATAGATATTCTTATAAAGGAGAGCTGTGTATGTTTATTTATATTCTTATCTTTTTCGCTAAAATAATTGAGGTTTCCTTAACCACGATTAGAATAGTACTCATAACTAGAGGAGAAAAACTTTATGGGTCTATTATTGGTTTTTTTGAAGTAATGATATGGTTGTATGTAATTAGTTCGGTACTTGTTGGAATAAGTGAGGAACCTCTTAAAATGGTTACTTATGCAGCAGGGTTTGCTTGTGGAAATTATTTCGGGTGTATTTTAGAAGATAAACTAGCACTTGGATTAATTACAATAAATGCAATAGTGTCTGTTAAAGATGGTGAAACACTCGCTAAAATATTGAGAACAGAAAATGTAGGAGTTACCATTATTGAGGCAGAAGGGTTAAAAGAAGATAAGAAAATGCTTATCTTACATGTTAAAAGAAAAAGAAAATCTGAAATAATAAAATTAATACAGAATTCGCATATAAATGCTGTAATTTCACTAATGGATACTAAAACTATATATGGTGGTTATGGCATTAGAAAATAAGAGTTCAACTAAAACACATATGTAAAATACTAAATGTGCCTTAGTTGAACTCTTTTATTTAGTGTTTACTAACTTAGATTTGCTACTATTTAATCTTAAAAAGGTTAAAATAGCTCCAATCATACAAATAGCAGCTGCAGCTATATATACAATTTTCATTCCATAAATAAATGCATCATTACGTCCTACTACATAATCAGTTACATGATAACCAATTTTATAACTCATCCTGTTATACAAGAGCGTAGTTGATAAAGCTATTCCGCATACCATTCCGAGGTTTCTTACAAGTCCATTAATACTTCCTGCAATACCTAGCTTATCGCTTGGTACCGTGGACATTATCAATGAATTATTAGGTGATTGAAATAATCCATTTCCAAGGGACATAACTGATATATAAAACACCATACTAGTTAAACTAGATTGCTCATTTAAATTTGACATTAGTAGTAAACCAAAACTTGTGAGTACAAGCCCTATAAAAGTTAGAATCTCAGAGCCTATTTTATCTGACAAATGTCCACTAATTGGTGCTACTACAGCCAAAATCAAGGGGGATATCATAAGTACTAATCCAGTAGATGCAGGTGAATACTCAAGCACATCCTGAAGATAAAACGGCTGAATAATAATTGAACAAAATATTGATACAAAAGATATAAATCCACAAAATATACTGAGTGAAAATAATTTATTTTCAAATATTTGTAACTGCAATAGTGGATTTGTGCGTCTTTTTTCCACTATAATAAATGCAATAAACGAAATAATTGCTATTAAAAAGCCTAACAAAATTATTGGCTGCGCAAATCCAACCACTTGTCCCTTTCCTAAAGCCACAAATAGTGGAACTATAGCTAGCATAAATAATATTGCTCCAAGTCCATCCAATTTCGCTTTCGCCGCTCTGTGTCCTTTAGGCAGTACCTTAAACCCATAAAATAAAGTTATTATACCTATTGGTACATTTATTAAAAATATGTATTCCCAACTGGCAGCATCTACTAAAAATCCTCCAAGGGCCGGCCCTACCATGGCTCCTAGAGCCACAAATGTCCCCGTAATTCCTAATGCTTTTCCTCTTTCATTTGCTGGAAATACTGCAGTTATAATTCCTTGACTGTTGGCCATAGTTGCTGCGGCCCCTATTGCCTGTACTACTCTAGCTACCACAAGGCCCGTAAGGGAACTTGTTATTCCACAAAATAAAGAACCTAGTGTAAATAAAGCTATTCCAAATTTAAATACCTTTGTCTTACCAACTATATCACCTAATCTTCCAAAGACTAATATAGTTGCGACAATTATAATTAAATAACTTGTTACTACCAATTGAATACCAGCCGATGTTACATTTAAAGATTTTGCCATCACAGGTAAAGCTACATTTACAATACTACTATCTAAAACAGACATAAAAGTTACCATTACAACTATAAGTAAAATTACCCATCTATTTTTATTACTACTAATATTTGCTGAATCCATTTCTATTCTCCTTCTATCCTACTATTTCATTTTTTATATTATTTAGAACTACGCTCAATGAATCTAATAACTTTAGCCTTTTCTGTTAAATATAATTTATAGAACCTTACTTGTCAACTATATGTTTTCACCCACTTTATAAATTATATGTTTTCACCCACTTTATAAATACTCCCTTTTCCTTGACAATTATTAGAAAATATAGTAATATTACAATTAAATTAAATAGAAGTTAGTTCTCATCAAGAGAGATAGAGGGTATGGCCCAATGATATCTCGGCAACCTTCAGGCTTAATTGCTTGAAAAGGTGCTAATTCCTACGTTAAATTTTTTTTAACGAAAGATGAGGGAGTGAGTTTTAATAAATTAAAACCTCTTTCATCTTAAAAATAGATGAGAGGGGTTTAATTTATTAAAAGAATTAATGAAAGAGGGCTTTTTTATGAGCGTTGAAAGTGTTAAAAAATTTTTTTTAGAAAATGGACTTGAAGATCCTATAATTGAACTTGAAGAAGGCAGTGCTACTGTTGACCTTGCGGCAAAAGCCTTAGGGGTTGAGCCAGCACTCATTGCAAAAACTTTATCATTTCGTCTTAAAGACAGAGCTATTCTCATTATTACTAAAGGTGACGCACGAATAGATAATCGAAAATATAAAGACTTTTTCAAAACAAAAGCAAAGATGCTGGATCACGATGAAGTTTTCGATATAACAGGCCATCCTGTAGGCGGAGTATGTCCGTTTGGACTATTAAGCCCTATTGAAGTGTATTTAGATATATCCCTTAATAACTATGAATATGTTTATCCAGCAGCGGGGTCAGCATTTACAGCCTTGAAAATCCGACCATCAAAAATGCAAGAACTAACCCATGCTGAATTTGTTGATGTTTCTAAATAATTTAAATTGAAAGGATGGTCTTAATGCCGATAAAAATACCTAACAATCTACCAGCATTTAAACTATTGAATAAAGAAAACATTTTTACTATTACAGAAGACCGTGCATTTCATCAAGATATTAGGCCTCTAAAAATTGTGATCTTAAACCTGATGCCCACTAAAATCGAAACTGAAACACAAATTCTAAGACGTCTTGGTAACTCTCCACTGCAGATTGATATAGTACTTCTTCACCCAAAAAGCCATGCCAGTAAAAATGTATCTGAGGAACATTTAATTAAGTTTTATAACACTTTCGACGAAATAAAGGATTCTAAATTTGATGGAATGATAATAACGGGAGCTCCAATTGAAAATGTCCCCTTTGAAGAAGTTGATTACTGGGATGAACTTAAAGAAATTATGGCATGGAGTGTTCACAATGTATACTCCACCTTGCATATTTGTTGGGGTGCTCAAGCGGGGCTTTATTATCATTATGGAGTTCAAAAACATAAACTAGATAGTAAAATGTTTGGAGTGTTCAAACATGAAATAACAAAGCCGAATGTTAAACTTTTGACTGGATTTGACGATGAATTTTATGTTCCACATTCAAGGTATACTGAAATAAGAAAAAATGATATTGATAAAATAGATGAGCTTGAAATCTTATCGAAATCTGAGAAATCAGGTATCTATATTGTTTCCGCCAAAAAGGGACGTCAAATTTTTATAACCGGGCATTCAGAGTATGATCCATTAACGCTAAAAGTGGAATATGACAGGGATGTAGCAAAGGGTTCAAATATAAATGTTCCTGAAAATTATTATCCAAAAGACAATCCATTAGAACCACCTGTTGTAAAATGGAGAGGTCATTCAAATCTGCTTTTTGCCAACTGGTTGAATTATTATGTTTACCAAGAAACACCCTATAATTTGGTGTATATGGACTAGAACTCATAAAAGCTGCTGATAAAATATTTATGTCAGCAGCTTTTATGAGTTTATTAAAAACGCTCTAGCAAAGTTTTGATATGGTTCTTTTTAACATTTTTAAGGATTGTTAAACTATTTTTTAGTTAATATGTACAATTTTTATCCTTCTTTAAAAAACATTGAATTTTTTTAGGTTAATTTATAATAATAATACTAATAATAGTAGTATTAAATTTATTTTAATCATTGTACACTTAAGGAGGAATATCATGTCAGAAAATGTAAAACGAACTAAAAAATTAACTTTGGTATCATTAGTTCTAATGATTTTCACATCAGTTTATGGATTTAACAACATGCCAAGATCATTCTATATAATGGGGTATGCCGCTATTCCATGGTATATCTTATCAGGACTCGCATTCTTTATTCCTTTTGCTTTCATGATGGCTGAGTTTGGTACGGCTTTCAAGAACGAAAAAGGTGGAATATATTCATGGATGTCAATATCAGTAGGCCCAAAATTTGCTTTTATGTAAACATTCATGTGGTACGCATCATATGTAATTTGGATGGTTAACGTTGCATCCGGTGTTTGGGTTCCAATATCAAATGCAATATTTGGTAAAGATACAACACAAACTTGGGCTTTATTTGGATTAACTGGGTTAACCGGTCCTAAAACGCTAGGACTACTTGCAGTCCTATGGATAATATTTGTTACTTACATGTCAACTAAGGGAATAGAGAGCATTAAGAAGTTTACTTCTATAGGTGGAACTGCAGTTGCAGCATTAAACGTACTTTTATTTATTGGAGCTATACTAGTACTTATAGGAAATCATGGTAAGTTCGCTCAACCAGTAGTTGGACTTAGTTCATTTACGACTTCACCAGGTCCTGCTTCTAGTGGAGGTTTGATTTCAGCATTTGCATTCGTAGTATTTGCTATATTTGCTTATGGTGGTATAGAAGTTGTTGGAGGACTAGTTGATGAAACAGAAAATCCAGAAAAGACATTTCCTAAGGGTATAGTTATTTCAGCAGCAGTTATCTCAATTGGATACTCACTTGGAATATTCCTTGTTGGTATATTCACTAACTGGTCAACTGTTATGAATATTAAATCTGTTAATTTAGGTAATGCTGGTTATGTAGTAATGGGTAACTTAGGATATGCCCTAGGTCAAGCGTTCGGTGCAAGCGTTCGGTGCAAGCGTTCGGTGCAAGCGTTCGGTGCAAGCGAAGCTACTTCACTAGCAATGTCCCACGGAATAGCTAGATTCGTAGGATTTTCAATGTTTTTAACTCTAACAGGAGCTTTTTTCGCATTAATGTTTTCTCCATTAAAACAATTAATTGAAGGTACCCCTCCTAAATTGTGGCCTGGAAAGATAGCACAAATGAAAAACGGAATGCCTCAAAATGCTATGTGGGTTCAAGCTGCAATAGTTTGTGTTATGATTATTCTTGTAGCCTTTGGTGGAAACAACATGAAAAAATTCTTCGTAATCTTAGTCGCAATGACTAACGTGGCTATGACTCTTCCATATGTGTTTATTGCATATGCTTTCATACCATTTAAGAAGAATAAAGATATTATTAAGCCTTATTAAATGTATAAAACTTACAAAAGTGCTGTAATATGGACAGTAGTAGTTATGTTCACTGTTGGATTTGCAAATTTCTTCTCAATACTACAACCAGCACTTGCAGGAGATTTAAAAACAACAATTTGGAGTATAGCTGGACCAGTATTCTTTGCTTTAGTTGCATGGGTAATGTATAACCGCTATGAAAAGAAATATCTAAATAACAAATAAAATATGACCTTTATTAATGGCTATTTTATATAAGTTTATCCTGAATTAAGATGATGATTTCTGTTTAACAGGAACCATCTTTTTTTGTCTCCATTGATGTCTATATTTATTAAAATTGAAAAATTAGTAACATAAAATGTTTTTTGTCATAATAATATATTATGGAAAACTTTTATAAGGAGATATTTATGGAAGATTATTCAATGAAAGAAAGAAAATATAAAGATATGAAGGGAATTAAACCTAAACATATGAAGGGAATGATGCCTATGAATCCCATGATGCAAATGATGCCTATGGACCCTATGATGCAAATGATGCCTATGAACCAGATGATGCCTATGGATCCTATGATGCAAATGATGCCTATGAACCAAATGATGCCTATGGATCCCATGATGCAAATGATGCCTATGAACCAAATGATGCCTATGGATCCCATGATGCAAATGATGCCTATGAACCAGATGATGCCAATGGATCCTATGATGCATATGATGCATATGATGCATATGATGCATATGATGAAAATGAACCCTATGATGCCTATGACCGCTAAAGAGGATTCAGAGGAATAGTTTCTTACTTAGATATAGATAAAGTTATATAATCCAATACTATACTTAAAATGCCCTATAGAATAGACTTTTTTTATTTGTCTAATCTACAGGGCATTTTTTCCTCATAGCAAAAATAGAAGTTATTTCCTAATTTAGTTATAATGCTCTTTGCACAAGCTAAATGTACAGCAGCCGTTACGCTTACCTTTGCTTCAAGCATGCATCCTATCATACATTCAACTCCATATATAGTAATTTAAAACTAATAATTCTCTTTCTTACAAAAAATACTGAAAATACAGAAAAGTCAATGTTCGATAGAACCTATCAGAAAAACATGAATATCCTTTATTTAACAAAATAATTTATTCAAATATTACTTGTAATGCCGATAACGAATCGAACATATCTTCTTCTCCATGAGCTAGAATTATTTGTACAGAAGTTCCAAATAGAGTCCCTAGTACCATTTCGGACAATGATTTCGAAGAATAACTTTTAAATTTTTCTTTATTTGAATAGTTGTTTATAATGTATTTTTCAATTAAGCTAGATAAACTATTAAAAAGATTATTAACAAGCTCTTTTAATGGTGCTGACCAAATCGCCATACTGGTCAAGTCAAAAAGGATTTTGAATAAGTTAGGATTATTTCTTAACATTCCCTGAAAATACTTTATTAAACAAGATATCTTTTCATTTTCTGATTGTCCATTTTTCAAGTTATCCTCTATTTCATTCAAATATTGCCCAGCTAGCATTTTTATCACTTCTGTAAATAGCCCTTCTTTATTTTTATAATAATAATTTAATTGACTTAATACCACACCTGCTTCACCTGCAATATCGCGCAGGGAAACATTCGCATAACCTTTTGAAGATATACATTTAAATGCTGCATTGAGTATTCTTTGAGGTTGATTAACATTTTCAAATTCATTATTCATATAATACTCCCCTTGTACGATTCGTAATTTGTAACGAATATATTATCAAATAGTAAATCTTAACTGTAAAATATTTCAATCATACTTATTCCGCTTCCCTATCTTTACCAATAAAAGTAACGCATAGCATTCCGGGTCCTGTATGAGTACCTATAATTGGACCAACATAATTAATGGTTACATTTTTCACTTTAACTACACTCATTATTAATTTTTTTAAATGCTCTGCATCCTCTAAACAATCTCCATGACTAATAAAAATATCCTGCTGCTCAGGATTAATAGCCCTATCTTTAAATTCTTTTAATAAGGTCCTAACGGATTTTTTTGCTCCCCTGATCTTTTTCACAACAGTGAGCTTCCCATTATTATCCATGATTAAAACAGGTTTAACTCCTAATAAAGCGCCCAATGTCGCACTTACAGAAGAAATCCTTCCCCCTCTTTTTAAATGATCCAGACTATCGACAATAAACCAGTGGTTGACCTTAAGTTTGTTATATTCAATCCAGTTAACTATATCTTCCTTAGATTTTCCTTGCTTCAACATTTCACATGCGTAAGAAACTATAAGTCCTTGCCCTGCGGTGGCACTTCTTGAATCTATAACAGTTATATCTGCATCCTTGTTTTCTTGTAATATTATCTGTCTAGCTAAAATAGCATTATTACAAGTTTCACTTAACCCAGATGAAAACCCTATGTATATTATAGAGTAACCGTCTAAAACATATTCTCTAAAACACTCTTCAAACTTATAGGGCGTAATCTGCGCTGTAGTACATATTTCAGATCTGCGCAGCTCATCATAAAATTGCTTATAACTTATTGAAGCACCAAAATTGTCTTCATAATCCTTTCCCTTTAAATAAAAATAAAATGGAATAACTATAATTTTATTTTCTTCTATGTATTCAGCTGAAAGGTCACAATTAGAATCAGTCACAATTAATGTTTTCACTTCAAATTCCCCCACTTTTCTTTAAATATGTAGTAATTTATTAAACAAAATCACCAGGTATAATCTAGTGAAAAATAAACCATGACATACACCTTTTTAATTTAATTCGGACATCTGTATTGTATTAAAAGTTTACTACTTTACTTATATTTAGTCAAGTAGCAAACTTTTAGTTCATAGTGCTTTATGTAAGGCAAGACCTGTCATGAAATATCGTAAAGTCTATATATGAAACAAAATTAAAAAATGAAAACGGCTCCCAATTAACTTAGGGAACCGCCTTTAAGCCTAAAATCTATTAAACTTCTTTTACTATCTCATCATAACCTCTTCTATATGCCCTTGGGTTATTAGTATAATACTAATATTTCATTGGTTATGTCAAGTAGGTATTGAAATAACATTTGATATAGAATATTATTGTTATAATGAAATATATCTCATTATAAAGGGGTGAAGGTTAATGAATAGTCACAATAAAGATATGTGTATAAATTTAAGACATAAACTTCATGAAAATGCCGAAATTTCTGGAAATGAAAACAAAACCATGAATATATTAAAAGATTTTTTAAGAAATAATACCAAGTTTAATATAACTCAGAAAGATGGATATTTCATTGCTGAGCGAATAGCATGCAAAAATGCCATGAATATTGCCTTTAGAGCAGACATGGATGCAATTCCTATGCTAGAAACTACAGATATTAAATATAAATCCAATAATACCTTGGCAGCTCATAAATGTGGACATGATGGACATTGTGCAATACTTGCAGGATTAGCGCTGGAAATAGAGGAATTTCCAATAGATCATAAAAATATTTTTTTAATATTCCAACCCTCTGAAGAAGTTGGAGAAGGCGCTAGCAAAATAGTTGAGGATGGTTTTTTAAAAGAAAATAAAATTGATGAAATATATTCACTCCATAACATTCCTGGTTATGACATAGGAACCATTCTTTATAAAAGAAATGTATTTGCTTGCGCATCAAAAGGAATTATAATTGCTTTGAAAGGGAAGCCATCTCATGCAGCTTATCCGGAGTTTGGTATAAACCCATCCTATGCAGCTGCTGATATTATTAATTTTTTAAAAGACAGTACTAAATCCAGTGTTTTCAAAGGAATGGTTCTTTGTACTATCGTAAATATAAATATTGGAGAAAGAGCCTTTGGAACTGCAGCAAGTTTAGGTGAAATTATGTTAACAGTACGGGGAGAAAATGAAGATGATTTAATGGAACTTCAAACCCATATATTAAAATTCGTTGAGAAGTGCTGCGATCAGCATAAAATAGAATATAAAATAAGTTTTTCTGATGCGTTTCCTGAGACAAGAAATCATGATACATGTATTAATAAAATATTGGAGATATGTAAAACTAATGGTTATAGTTATGAAGAACTTCAATATCCATTTAGATGGTCCGAGGATTTCGGATATTATCTTAAAAACATAAGTGGTACAATGATTGGCATTGGTGATGGTAAATTACATCCCCAACTTCATACTGCTGATTATGACTTCCCAGATAGTATTATTAAAACAGGTGTGGATATTTTTTATAGCATTGCAAAATCAGAATAAAACTGTTCCCTTTATACTATCCGCTACTTTCAAAAGGCTATTCCTAAAAGTTATAAATAATGATAGAATTATATGAAGAGTTTATTTCTGTTTGGAGGAACTAATATTGGATAATTTAACTTTAGATAAAAAAAATTTCGAACAATTGGTAAATTTAACTACACAAATTTTATGTATTGTTTACTTTGGCGGTAGGCTTAAATATGTAAATCCAGCTTTTAATAATGTTTTTGGGTACAGTAATTCTGAAATAGAAAAGTTAAATCTATTTTCTATTGTACATCCAGATGATAAAAATAGTCTTAATAATGTATTATTAAGAGTACATAAAGAGCAACAAGATGTTGTAAATTTAAAATATAGATATAAATGCAATGATGGAAATTTTAAATGGATTTTATGGAATATAAAGTTTGATTGGGATGAAAAACTTATCTATGGAGCTGGCCGTGATATTAGTAATAAAATAGATCTAGAGCAAACAGTATATGAGAGCAATGAAAAATTAAAGGCAATTATTGAAAATATATCTGAAGCTTTGTTTATCTCAGATAAGGAAGGTAATTACACTACATTTAATAAATCAGCAAGAGATATGTTTCCTTCTACATTTCATAACTTTAGTAAAATAGGGGATAGTCTTTATGAAAATAGCTATTACGATATTTCTAATAATTTAGTTATTCATAAAGATATGCCAGGTTTTAGGATACTTAATGGTGAGAAAATATCTGGATATCGAGTAATGAAAATTAATAATAGCACTACTTTTTATGATATAAATGGTGTTCCGATTTATGATGATAAGGGTAAATTTATTGCGGGAATACAATGTTGGAATAATGTTACAGAAAATGTATTACATGAAAAAATACTTCAAAGTCAATTTGACATTCTTCACAAAACGATTGACACCCTTGATTTACCATTTATAGAATTATCATATCCAGATTTTAGTATCACAGACATAAATCAAAAAGCATTAAATATTATTGAAGGATTAAAGCCTAAAATGAACTCTATTGATATTGTTAAAGGCCAAAAGTATACAGATATTATTACTGGGTACGATAAAGTTGATGTGTGTGAGCATTTTCAAATGCTAAAAGAAAAGAAAGAAACATCATACAACAAATATATGGAATTAATTGTATTTGGTAAAAAAACATTCGTAAATGTATTATATCAGCCAATACTTGGACTTGAGGGTGACATCCAGCAAGTAATAGCAATTATAATTGACATAACTAAAGAAACTAGAGCTAAACTTGAGCTAGAAAAGAACCTCCGAATGCAGGAAGAATTTTTTAATAACATTGCACATGAACTTAAAACTCCGTTAAATGTTATTTTTAGCATCACTCAATTATTTGACTTATACATAAAAGATGGCTCCTTAGTAGAAAATCAGGATAAGCTTGAGAAGTATATTAATGTTATAACGCAAAACTGCTATAGACAATCAAAATTAGTTAATAACTTATTAGACTTATCCAAAATTGAATCTGGTTTTTTTAAATTACACTTGTCCAATAAAAATATAGTTAGTGTTGTTGAGGATATTGTTCAATCTGTATCAGAATATGTTGAGAATAAAGGATTAAAGATTGTTTTTGATACCAACATCGAGGAAAAAATTATTGCTTGTGACCCAATTAGCATTGAAAGAATAATGTTAAATCTTATTTCCAATGCAATTAAATTTTCTATGACAGGAGATGAAATACTCATAAATATACTGGATAAAGGTGATTGGACTTCAATATCTGTAAAAGATACTGGCATAGGTATTGATAAAGATTATCTAGATGTTATATTTGAAAGATTCAAGCAGGTTGATAAGTCACTATCTCGAAATACCGAAGGCAGTGGGATAGGTTTATGCCTTGTTAAATCAATTGTTGAACTACATGGTGGAAGGATTAGCCTGGAAAGTGGGATAGGCAAAGGCAGCAAATTTACAATAGAAT
>JBLHPD010000087.1:0-18509 GCA_047624165.1 Clostridium sp.
TAAAGCTTGTTTTCAAGCATGATGGGTGCACTAATACATGATTTTAAATCCCACAAATTATTATTTTTAGAAATGTTTAGCAAATAAACGTCTTTTACTTCATCAATATCGTTGATAATAATTGTTTTTTCTATATTCCCCCCTGTTTTTAACCATTGGTAGGAATGTTGTAAAGGTATCCTAAAATTGTTTGCTGCGTCAATATCATAACCTTTTGATGCAACAATTTTCAATATTCTATTTTCATCTAAAATTAATACGCTTCCAAATTTTGCATTTTCAATCACGCCTATTGCTTTTTCTAATATCAATTTAAATAATTCATTTATATCATTTATTTCAATAATAGATTGACTTACTTCAAGCATAGCTCTATTTAAATAAAGTAATTTACTTATCTTTTTTTCAAACATCTTACGTTCTGTTATATCAATCATAATTCCGACTAATCCCTGAACTTTATTATCCTTAGAAATAATTACTGCCTTATTAAATAATACATCATGTTCTGATCCGTCCGCATATCTCATCTTAGATTCATAAATCTGTTTTTCTCTGCTCCGCATCAACTCAATATCAGCTTTATGGTATATTTCTTCTGATTTTCCTTTGTTTATTTCTAAAATAGTTTTATTAATAATTCGATCCTTACTAAGTCCCAAATATTGTTCAAAAGCAGTATTGCAATCAATATATTCCCCATCAACATTCTTACTGAATATTGGATTTGGAATTGTATCTAAGAGTATTCTTAGAAAATTGTAATTTATTTTGAGATTTTCTTCACTTTTATATAGCGAATCTTGTGCACATCTTAATCTGTATATATTTAAAATTAATAACAGTATTACACCTATGAACATAGCAGCTATAGCATATTCATTCCTACCAATAAATATGATAATACAAATTGCAAATAACAATAATATTTCAATTTTTTTCATCATACTATAACTCCCTTTAAACTTTACACCTAAAAAGATTGGGTTTTCCATTCAACTTGTAATTATCCGATTGCTTGATATATAACTTGTCCCAAATAAGTGCATGCTATAATTATCATTATTGAAAATACAACTTGTATTGTTCCATTATTTAATGAAAAAGAAACTTTCGAATTATTTTCTTTGGTTACAAGAATTTTTTTGCTACCCATTTTATTTGCATGATGTACTACTTCAGGATGAACATAAAAAACTTGATCTTTAAAATAAGCAGCTATACTTATAATAAGTACAAACATTGCTAGAATTCTTGTAATAAAGAAAAAATTAATTTTCATAGCGTAAGCAATAAATATAGCGATTGGTATAATAACACCTAATAATATCCCTAATTTATTAACTATTGATTTAGGAACAGTCTTTGAATGAACCTTTGTGATTTGAGGCTTATGCGTATTTTTCTTTTTCATGATAACCCTTCTTCCATATTTTTTTCTAAACTGTTAAGGTTATTATACCAAATTTTTAATTATTTGTTAACAATTTTATATGAAATAGATTACACTTATATTTTTTTGTAAGTTGATATCTAAAAAGTTACCATATTGTAAATGTCTATATCATCGAATGTTGTTGTTTCCGTAATAGAGTCTTCAGGAAATTTCTTCTGCAAAGTTTGTTTAAACTTATTAAGTTGCAAAGAGGAAAGCTCTGTTTCCTTTGGTAAATCATTTACGCCCTTAATAAGAACACCCTCTTTTACCCTATATATATATTCGTCACTTATAATACTTATATTATTTTCGTCATCAAATATTATAGTTCCTGTAGTATAACTACCTATGCTTATTTTCTTTAAATCGCTTATTGATTTTCCATCACTACTAATTTTGGCTAAGTTAAGATATTCAATATTTTCACCGTTTAGATTGTTTTCATTCGGCACACCACTTGTGAAGGCGATCATTTTACCATCTTTAGATAGCACTCCCTCAAATATCTCTTCCTTGATGTTTTTAGTTTCAAATATTTCATTACCATTAATGTATAAATTAGCCTTTAGTTGTGGAAATACATGTGGTGTATTACTATAAAGAATATTTTTTTTATTTATGCTAACATCTCTTATGGTCCCTACACAAGATAATAACTCTGTTCTGCTTTTTACGTTGTATACCGAATAACCTGAAGCTGATGGATTAATGTGTCCTGTAACCAAAATATTTACATTATCTAACCACTTAAGTTCAATAACTTGTTGAACATATTTATTGCTTATAACAATATCTGTTGATTTTCTAGATTTAATATCATAAACAATTATATGGGGAGGGTATATTGCTTTTCCTTCATCAAAAGCTCTAAATACTAATTTTGTTTTATCTGGAGAAAGTTCTAAAAGATCTTTCGATTTTGAATTATCCCCTAACGTTATAATCGTTCCCTCTATTTCATCATAAAAATAAACATTATTATTCTTCTCAAATGCTATCTTTGTTAACTTATTAGTCTCTACAGTTTGATCTTGACCCTTATTTTCACTTGTATCTTTATTATTTTTTTTAGTATTATTTGAACAAACCATCAGTATAAATATGCTTAAGAGTAAACACATTGCCATAATGAGTAGCTTAAACAATTCTTTTGTTCTTTTCTCATGGATTGTCATAATTTTGCTCCTCGTTTGAAGTCTTGATAATAATTATTATTATTTTAAATCAATGAAACTTAGATAAGTATACTCCACTTATATCAGTGTATCAACTAGAAAGTATTGTATTTAACAGAACTTTTATATGTTAAATTATCACCTACGTTTCTCCTAGATTTATTTCATTTTTTTATAACTATTACTATATATTTACACTACAAATAGAGAAAAGGCATCAGTTTAATTAAACTAATGCCCTTTATTTATTAAAAACTTCTTTTATTTATTAAAAGCTTCTTCTATTACTTTTGAAATTATTGCATCATCTGTTAAGTAAGGCAATGTAATATGATCAACATTAGCATTTTTCTTATTGTAATCCATGCTTGTTTCTATTGAATGTGGATTCCTAGCCCAAGCTCGCCTGGCCACTCCTCCCATAACATCCCAAGCAATTGAAGACTTTATAATATTATCAATTCTATCACTACCATCAAGCACAAGCCCAAATCCACCATTGATAGATTTTCCTATACCTACTCCTCCACCATTGTGAAGCGCAATTAAACTCATACCTCTAGCAGCATTTCCTGCAAAACATTGAACAGCCATGTCTGCCATTACATTACTACCATCTTTTATATTAGAAGTTTCTCTAAAAGGAGAATCCGTTCCACTTACATCATGATGATCACGACCTAGCATTATAGGGCCAACCTCACCGGTTCTAACCATATCATTAAACTTAAGTGCTATATCTATTCTTCCCTGCGCATCTTGATAAAGTATTCTAGCCTGGGTTCCAACTACTAATTTATTCTTTTCCGCATCTCTTATCCAAATATAATTATCTCTATCCTGTCCTCGCCTATTTGGATCAATACATCCCATAGCTGCCTTATCAGTTTTTACTAAATCATCATGTTTTCCACTTAAACATACCCATCTAAATGGTCCATAACCATAATCAAAAAGCATTGGTCCCATTATATCTTCTACATATGACGGAAATATAAATCCATCTTTCTCGTCGATTCCATTTTTAGATATTTCTATAGCCCCTGCATCATAAATAGCTTTCATAAAAGAATTCCCATAATCGAAGAAATAAGTTCCTCTCTTAACCATTATCTTAATCAATTCAAAATGTTTAATTAATGTTTTATCAACTAATCGTGCAAATTTTTCTCTGTCTTCTTTTAATAATCTTGTTCGCTCGTCAAAAGTAACACCTTGTGGTGCATATCCTCCATCATATGGTGCATGACAAGAGGTTTGATCTGATAATAAATCTATCTTTATGTTTTTATCTGCTACATATTGAAGTAAATCTACTATATTTCCGTGATAAGCAATAGAAATACTCTCTTCTTTTTCTACTTTTTCTGCCACAATTTTGAATATCTCTTCAAGGTTATCTGACGCAATGTTTACCCATCCTTGATCGAGCCTTGTTTTAATTCTTGAATAATCAACTTCTGCTATGATTCCAACCCCATTTGCGATTTCGATAGCTTTAGGTTGAGCTCCACTCATTCCACCAAGTCCAGAAGTTATAAATGTTTTACCTTTTAAATCTCCATGATCTGGTATTCCAAGTTTCAATCTTCCCGCATTAAGTAATGTATTAAAAGTTCCATGTACTATTCCTTGCGGTCCTATGTACATCCATCCTCCTGCAGTCATTTGGCCATAATTTGCAACTCCGAGTTGGGTTGCTACATGCCAATCCTTTGAATTGTCAAACATCCCTATCATAAGTCCATTAGTTATAATAACTCTTGGCGCATTAGGAGATGATTTGAAAAGTCCAAGCGGATGTCCTGATTCTAGTACTAAAGTTTGATCCTGCGTTAAATTTTCTAAATATTTTTTTATTAAATTATACTGCATCCAATTTTGACATACTTGTCCTGTCTCTCCATAAGTAACTAGTTCATAAGGATATAATGCTATATCTGAATCTAAATTATTATCAATCATTACTTGGAATGCTTTGCCTTCTAAACAATTACCTTTATATTCATTTATTGGCTTTCCATAAAGTTTACCTTGTGGTTTAAATCGGTATCCATATATTCTTCCTTTTGTAGTTAATTCCTGCATAAACTCTGGTGCGAGCTTTGCATGATATTTTTCTGGAATATATCGAAGTGCATTTTTAAGAGCGAGTTCCGCCTGCTCTTTTGAAAGAGTAAATCCCCTATCTGGTGCTCTTCTTATTCCTGGTGTAAACTCAGGCATAATTGGTAGTTCATCGTCTATTTTAATAGTCATAGCCTGTTCAATATCAAAATTATTAATCATATATCCGACCTCCTGGTTGTTACAAATATTTAAAATATTATTAATAAAACATTATCAATATTCTTGTTAAAGATATTAATAATTTTTTATTAATATCTTGTTTTCTGTATATTTTATATATTCTGCGTTATTTCATATATCCCTTCAATTTTATAATATAAGTAGTCATTTAATATTGTTTACACGTTAATACTTCATTATGATGCATTAGTCTATTTTCAGAATTTTTAGGAATATCTAAAGTATTGAAAAATGGCTACCATGAAATAGTAATTACTTCTCTATTTCATGGCAGCCATTTTATAGTTTATATTTTTTCCCCACAATATTTACAAAATATTGCTAGTCTTTCACTGTCATCTAATTTTCCCCCACAGTATGTACAGAACAACTGTTTGTCCTGTTTCTTATGCCGATCTGGTAATTTACCATTTTCTCTCATCACTTTATCTAGTTTTTCTTTAGTTACTGGCGTACGTATAACCACATCTATTACTCTCTTATTAAAATCCTCTAATTTTATGTCATTGCTCGAGGATAAAATACACTTTGTTTTAGGATACATATCTTTTATCTGTTGTAGTATCTTATCACCAGTTTTTTCTTTCATAATGAAATTTGCTATAATAACATTGCAGTTTAACTCACGTGCATCGCGAGCTGCGTTAAATTCATTACTTACAACAACTTCATGTCCTAAACTTATAAGCATATCCCTCATGATAAGATTTTCTAATTTACAATCGTTAACCAAGAGCACTTTATACATATTTTTTCTCCTATTCTAATATTTTTCCCTAAATAAACAAGAATTTTATAATTTAGTCTAATTTACAAAATTAGTAGCTATTATGTATAATAAAAGTGTATCATTATATTTAAAGCTTTACAATTTATTTTACATAAAAACTGTTATAAAAATCTTTTATAGTTATTATTTATGATATAATCTTATCATCGTAATATTATCAAAATAATTAATAATTAAGGAAGTGAATTAAGCTTGTTCAAAGATAAAAAAATCCCTTATTTAAATTTAATTCCTATAATTTTATTATCATTTATTTTATTCAGAATAGTTAATAATATAGAATTAGTTACCAATGCCTTTAGTGTTTTTATATCATACCTAAGTTCATTTATATGGGCATTCGGTATAGCTTACTTATTAAACCCCCTAATGGTTAATATTGAGAAAAAGTTTCACACAAGACGAGCTCTAACTTTACTTATTATGTACATATGTGTTTTAGGCTTACTGATTTTTAGTATCACCATATTAACACCTAATATAGGTAAAAGTATTCGTGAATTAACAAATTCAGCTCCCGATTATATAACCAAAACTCGAACTTGGTTTTTTCAAAATCAAGATAAAGTTCAATTACTCGATAAGTATGGTGTAACTAAATATTTAGATAAGACAACCGTAACATTAATGTCTGACTTAAGTAAGTATCTAAATACTGGTATTAATGTTGCTTTCCTAACAGCCCTAGGTATTACCTCTTCACTTATGAATTTTTTACTTGGGTTTGTTATTTCTTTATATCTTTTAAAGGATAAAGAAAAATTAATACTAAATATAAAGAAACTAATTTATGCTATCTTGAAAAAAGAAAACGCAGATGGTTTTTTAAAATTTAGTAATGAATTGAATTCTATTTTTTCAGGTTTTGTTATAGGTAAATTTATTGATTCTCTCATTATTGCGATTATATGCTTTGTGGGACTTAGTATTCTTAGAATCCCTAATGTTTTACTTATAAGCTTAATAATTGGAATTACAAATATGATCCCTTATTTTGGTCCATTTATTGGAATGATTCCCGCTTTTTTCATTACTCTTTTCTTTAGCCCTATAAAAGCTTTATGGGTGCTTTTATTCATTATTTGTCTTCAACAATTTGATGGATTGTATTTAGGTCCAAAGATCCTTGGAAAATCTGTTGGTTTAAGCCCTTTACTTATTATCCTTTCTATCCTCATAGGTGGTGGAACCTTTGGAATTCTTGGAATGTTCCTTGCAGTACCCACAATGGCAATTGTTTTACTAATAACCGAAAGATTCATTAATAGTAAACTTGAAGAAAAGGATATTAAATTATAATATCCTTTTCTTCCCCTATCTTTCTCCAAGTTTTAAGTTTGGTATCGCATTCAGCGTTAGTCCTGAAACTCTGCCTTTAATAAATTCAAAGTAAGCTGCACTTCCAATCATAGCTGCATTATCAGTGCAAAGCACCATTTCGGGAAACAAAACTTTTATATTTTTCTTTTGCCCTTCTCTTATCATCGTCTCTCTTAGGCAAGAATTTGAAGCAACGCCACCTGCTATTGTTATTCTATCTACCCCTTTAATTTCGCATGACTTTAAAGCATTGCGAACCAACACATTAACCACTGCCTTTTGAAAAGATGCCGCCACATCTGGCACATTTACCTTCTCATTCTTCATATTCATTTTATTAAGGTAATTTAGCACCGAAGATTTAACTCCACTAAAAGAAAAATCTAAACTAGCTTCATGAAAATTAGCTCTTGGGAACTTTATAGCATCTTCATTTCCTTCTTTTGATATTTTATCTATTTTAGGTCCACCAGGATACCCTAGCCCAATAGCACGAGCCACCTTATCAAAGGCCTCTCCAGCTGCATCATCTCTAGTTTGCCCCATAACCTCAAATTCACCGTAGTCTTTCATATATACAATAGTTGTATGCCCTCCGGAAACTACCAAACACACAAACGGTGGTTCAAGCTCCTTATATTGAATAAAATTAGCACTTATATGACCTTCTATATGATTAACTCCAATTAAAGGTTTATTAGTTGCATATGCGAGGCCCTTAGCATATTGAACTCCTACGAGTAGTGCTCCTACTAGCCCTGGCCCATAAGTCACTCCTATTGCATCTATATCATCTAGTGTAACTTTGGCCTCATCTAATGCCTCTTGAACCACAGCACTTATTACTTCTATATGCTTTCTAGATGCCACTTCCGGAACAACGCCTCCAAATTTTTCATGTATATCTATTTGTGATGCAATTATATTTGATAGAATTACGCGACCATTTACTACTACTGCTGCTGCTGTCTCATCGCAACTTGATTCAATTGCAAGTATTTTAATATCCTTCTCCATTGTTTTTACCACCTTTAATATAGTTTATATAATTCCTTCTATATATTCATAAAAAGTCCCCTTGCTCGTACCCCAAACTAATTATACTTTATTAACTTTAGCATATCAAATTTTTATATGATTTTTAAAATTGTACTTAATTTTATTTTAGCTGGGTATTTCTCTTCCTATGATATAATTGTATCATAGGAAGAGAAATTAATATTCATCATCTATACAAGCTATATCCTAGGAGGCGCATATGAGTAATACATACGCAAAGGTCATAATAAAAGGCTCACCTATTACAAAATCTAATTTTAAACTTTCTAACATAAATGGCAGAGCTATTTTACCTTATAATTCTGGTAAATACCATGATAGATACGCTTTATACGAAGAAGAGATTGCTTATCAATGTAGAAGCCAAAATCCAAGTATTTTCTTAACTGAATCTCTTATAGCTATTTTAAAAGTATTCTATAAAAGTAAAAAAAGACATCCTGATACAACCAATATAACAAAAAGTATTTTCGATGGCATAGAGAAAAGTGGACTTATAGTAAATGACGCCCAAGTTACAAGACTTATTATTGAGGAATTTTATGATACCGAAAATCCTAGGTTTGAATTAGAGCTTTTTGGTGAAAGTACATATACTATGAATTACTCAATAGTTGAAAAGAAAGAAAAGCAGCAGCCTATAAATTATGATCTACCTTCAAATAAAAAAAACATCATGGGTTCTAAATATAATAAATATTCTAAAGAGAATAAATCAAATTCTGTAGATGTTAATAGTTCTCCTTTAAAATTCATATGTGAAATTTGTAGAAAACCGGTATCAAAGGATGCCTGTTTTTCTGCCAACAAGGGTAAAACTACACTATGCAAAAACTGCTTCAAGAAACTATTTTAATAACAGTAATTACATTTTACATAATATAAAATGTAATTACTGTTCCTATTTATATGTACATATTTGAAATAGATCTGGCTATGCTATAAAGGGGAGTGAAAATAAACAAGTCAAAATATGAAAGGAGATAACATCCATGAACAGAAATAAAAAAACTAAAAGCAAAAAAGTTAATGACGCTATAAATAACATGGGAAACAGTACAAGTTTTGAAAGTTTAAATGATGTAGCTAATAACATGAGGAAAGATAAAAAAAATATTCCCGAAGGGTTAAAGTAATATCTTAGGCATAAATGATGTTAAATATTTATGAAATGAATAAAAAGTTGCATTAATGGAGTTTCTATCTATTAATGTAACTTTTTTTATTCGTTTTTAAAATATTCTGAATTTATTTTATTAAAATACTGATAATAAATTACTTAGCCATATTATATGTTATACTATTGTAAATATAGCATACGAATATTTACAGCATAGAAAAATAATTGAATTAATATTATCTATCTAAGTTGTTTGAGAATGTTTTAAATTAAAAAATTTTTCACATAATAGGGGGATTAATATGAGTACAAATGTTAACATCGATTGGGATAAACTAGGTTTTGCTTATAGCAAAACAGACTTACGTTATGTATCAATATGGGAAAATGGAAAATGGGACGATGGAAAACTAGTTGAAGATAACAATATTAGTATAAGTGAAGCTTCAACATCTCTTCATTATGGTCAGCAATGCTTTGAAGGTTTAAAAGCTTATCGTACAAAGGACGATAAAATCCAGCTTTTTAGACCTGATCAAAATGCTAAACGTATTAACAGGAGTTGCAAGCGTGTTCTTATGCCCGAGATTCCTGTGGAGAAATTTGTTGATGCATGTTTGCAAGTTGTTAAAGCAAATAAAGCTTTTGTTCCACCATATGGAACTGGTGCGACACTTTATATTAGACCTTATGTAATAGGTATTGGTGATAATCTTGGAGTAGGACCAGCTCCTAAATTTTTATTTGGAGTATTCTGCTGCCCTGTCGGCGCTTATTTTAAAGGAGGGCTAGCCCCAGTTAACTTTATGATTTCAAAAAAATATGATAGAGCTGCGCCTAATGGAACGGGTGGTGATAAGATTGGCGGAAACTATGCTGCAAGCCTTCTTGCACATGTAGAAGCTACAAAAAAAGGATTTGCAGATTGCATTTACCTCGACCCTGCAACTCATACCAAAATTGAAGAAGTTGGTGCTGCAAACTTCTTTGGAATTACTAATAATAATGTATTTGTAACTCCAAAATCACCATCAATACTTCCTAGCATAACTAAATACTCGCTAATTCACATAGCAAAGGAATATTTGAAAATGGAAGTACAAGAAAGAGATGTTCTAGTAAATAATCTTGCTGAATTTAAAGAAACTGGTGCATGTGGAACCGCTGCAGTAATAACCCCTATTGGTGGCATAGAGTACAACGGTGAACTTCATGTTTTCCACAGTGAGACAGAGGTAGGTCCAATTACTAAACAACTTTATGATACTCTTTACGGAATCCAGTTCGGCGAAGTAGAATCTCCTGAAGGGTGGATTGTTGAAGTAATATAAATTTTTGAAATTATTTTAAAAACACAACTTCAAGCTGGAAGTTGTGTTTTTTATAGTTATCATTCTTTAGTTTTTAAATAACTATCCTCATTTTTTAAATAACTGTCATCGAATTTTAAATAACTACCGTCAATCTTCAAATTGCTAGTATCAATATTCAAATCATTAACATCTACCTTTGGATTATTTACATCAATGCTTTCAGTTTGTATTGTTATATTAGTGTTACCATCAGATGCGGTCAAAGATTTATCATCCGTATAATCACACAATGGTCTACTATTTATTTCTTCAGATTTATTTTCTTTATCATAGTTTTTTTTAGATTTATTTCCTTTATCAAAGATTTTATCAATTTTATTTTTATTTACTAATTCAGAATTATTAACTTGATTTTTTTTATGTGGGTAGTAATGACTAGTTTTATCTATAACTTTATTTACATTATTAATTATATCTTTCTTAAGATTCTTATATTGAACACTTTCAATCAAGGTATTTTTAACACTATTCTTGATTACATCAAAATTAGTAAAATTATTTACTTGTAAAGTTTGTATTTCTTTGCTTATTTTTTCAATTTCTAAAAGACTTTCGCCTACTAATTCAAATATATTTTTTAGAATTTCATTATTTTTAATTATTCCAGGAATTTTAACACTCAGTGTACTATTCACATTAGACATAACTTCGCAGCCCTCTTCGCTTACTATTTCTAGCAACATATCAGGTTGCATATTTATTAATTCTCTAATAGTACTATTTTCCATAAATATTTTAATGGCCATATCACTGTTGCTTCTAATAACGAATTTATCACTTAAATCGTCATAATTCACTTTTATATCTTGCATACCAAAAAAATTAGGGAAATAATTATTAAAATACTCTCCAAACACTTTAAGTTTAAACCCATGTTCATTTAAAAATGCACAATAAACTCTAGTATATACACGCTCATTTCTATTATTCGAATCACAAGTATCTAAAACAATACTCCAATCATGAAATTTTTTTATAACTTCATATTTTTTAGAGCTTGAATCTTTACCAATAAATTTTGCGCCTATATCCTCACTAAGCATTTTCCAAATATCTTCATGTGTCGGACCAAATAACCTCATACATATCATCTCCAATTATATAGTTATGAATATATTAATAATAACTTACTTTTAATGTTAATTCCATCATTATGGATTAATAATAAAAAAACCCATGATTTACCACGAGTTTCTTCTGGAAATATTATTTTGTATACATCTTGTTATAGTATTCATCTAACATTCTCTCTACTGAGAATTCATAACTTGTAGTTTTAATACTTTCTTTCATCATTTCTACCCACTTTCCTCTATTTTCATAATAAGTAGTCATAACTCTATTTATTAAAGTATCATAAAGAGCCTGAGTATCATGTTTATCTAATTCAACTACTGATAGATCATCAAGACCTACGCCGTCTCCAAACTGCCATCCATTTTCACCGTCGATGCAAGCTTCTGGCCACCAACCATCTAGAATAGAACAATTAAGCACACCATTCATTGCAGCTTTCATTCCTGAAGTTCCACTGGCCTCCAGAGGCCTCCTTGGGTTATTTAACCAAATATCTGATCCTCTAGTTAGCATTTTTCCTATATTCATGTCATAATTCTCAAGAAACACAACACTACTCGGATACTTCTTCATCATGCGTACTAGCTTTGCGACTATCTCTTTTCCTGTATCATCAAGGGGATGCGCTTTACCTGAAAACACAATTTGAACTTTTCCACTTTTGAGTAGTGGGGAAATAATTTCTTCGCTTGTAAATATCAAATCACTTCTCTTATATGGTGCAGCTCTTCTTGAAAATCCAATAAGCAGTTTATCAGCAGCGAGTTTGGTACCTGTTCTTTCATTAATAAATTCTATTAATTCCTTTTTAACATTCATGTGAGTCGCCCACAGGTCTCCATTATTTTCATACGCCTTAGTAATTCGAGCGTCAACCCAAGATGGTTTATGAATTCCATTAGTTATACCAATAATCTCAGACCTTCCAGCAACAGTTTTCCACATTTTATTTGCAGTTTCCATATGAAGATGCGCTACGGCATTAGTCTTTCTTGAAAGTCTAAATCCGGCTACTGTCATGTTAAATGGCTCTCCACCAAATCTAATCATTTGCTCTTTAGTTAATCCATTAAATGCTCCCATATATTCTAATTTAGAAATATCATGTGATTCATTACCTTCAACTATTGGCGTATGAGTTGTAAATACTACTTCTTCGCGAGTTTTGTTCCAAGACTGCTCAAAGTTAAATCCTGATTGCATTTTTTCTTTAATAAGTTCTGTAGCAGCTAATGCTGCATGGCCTTCATTAAAATGATATACATCTATAGGAATATCCAAAGCCCTTAAAGCTTTTATTCCACCAATACCAAGCACTATCTCTTGAGCAATTCTTTCTTCTCCAAACCATCCATACAATTGTCCCGTTATCCAAGTATCACCATTTTCTGGTATATCAGTATCTAAGAGATAAAGTGGATTATTCCCAAATTCCTCTAATTTCCAAACCTTACACACTACGTCTAAATTTCTGATTTTAACAGTTACTTTTATCCCTGTTTCTTGTAGAAAATCATATTTGTAAGTATGGTATGTATCATAGACTTTTCCGTTTTTGTCTATAAACTGCTCTGTATATCCTTGTTTCCACTTAAGACCTATTCCCACCAATGGTAAATTTAAATCTTTAGCTCCTTTTAAATAGTCACCCGCAAGTATTCCCAGGCCTCCTGCATAAGCTTTAAAATCTGATTGTAGTCCATACTCCATACAAAAATAAGCAACTCTTGGAAGATTGTTAATATCCATAAAATTTACCCTCCTATAATTTTTTTAGCACTAACTATTATTTATTTAATCTTCTTTTCATTATAAATCTTTATGTCTATTTTAGGTGTAACTTATATAATTATTATACAAAATTTCCGGTATTAATGCAACCGTTTGCATTAAGCACTATTAAAATAAATAAATTTTTTTGGAGAAAGTTATGTTATGTGATGCCCATTCTAAAAAATGGCCGAATTAAAAAGGACATTTAATCCTTTTTAATCCGACCATTTTAAATTTTATAATCAATCTATATATTTTCATTTGTTAAATTGGTTTTTCTAGATTTTATCCATTAGTTTGAGAAGACCAAAGATAATTGCCTGCGGAGAAGGTGGACATCCTGGAATCACTAAATCCACCGGAAGTATATTCTTTAATACATCATAAACTCCTTCGCCCTCTTTAAACATCCCTCCACCATAAGCACAACTACCAACGGCTATAACTATTTTAGGTTCCGCTATTGCATGATATGTCTTCTCTAGTGCTTCTTTCATGTTTTTAGTAACTATGCCAGTTACCACGAGCCCATCTGCATGCCTTGGAGATGCCGCTACATTAATTCCAAATCTTGAAATATCATAAAAAGTATTTTGAAGTGCGGATAGTTCTGACATACAAGCATTACAAGAACCAGTATCTATTACTCTTAATACAAGTGATCTCTTGAATGTGTTATAAATCTTTTTTTTAAGTTGCTCACCTTCAAATTCAAGTTCTGCCATTTTATAATCAGATGTCATTTCTAAAACAGATTTCGGGCAAATATCAACGCAATTTCTACAATAAATACATTTCTTGTTGTCAACACTTACTATGTTCACACCATTTTCACTAGTATTTATTTTTATAGCATCTATAGTACATACACGCTCGCACGCTCCACATTTATTACATTCGTTTCCACTCGCAATTATTTTTCCATAAGAAAACTCATTCTTTTTAAGTGGATCTTTTATCGTTTCAGTTCCATATTTTATTCTATCAAATATATTGTTCATTTTAATACTCCTTACCTATCATTTTCAGAATAAGACATATTAAAGCTTTTGTTAACAAGTGGAAAATCCGGAACAATTTCTCCAAGTACAGCTTCACTCACACCTGTCCAATTAGTAAATGAAGGAGTTTTAAAATATATTCGGTTAAACTTATTATCTTTTCCTGTTAACCCATATATCACTAGTTCCCCCTTTACTGTTTCAACAGATGCTATTGCCTCGAGTCCCTCTTGTAAACAAATTTCTTGTTTGTCTCTTTTTATATCAGTATTTATATATGTCAGAGCTTTTTTTATAAAACTAAACGCATCTTTAATTTCAAGACCCTTCAATTTATACCTCTCAAAAACTCCACCTTTTATCTCTATATTTACGTCCTTTTTAATTTCCTTATATATCTCATATGGGAACATTACTCTAACATCATATTTCAAATTGCAGGCCCTACCTACCACACCAGTCATGCATAATTTTTTAGCCATTATACGACTTACCATTCCAGTATCTTCTACCCTGTCTAAAAACGAAACTGCATTTAAACTCATTTTAAATATACTATTTATACGAGTTTTAATACTTTCTAACGTTTCTATAATATCCTTCTTTTTCTTTTCATTAAATTCAATATTTATTCCAAGTGGAATAATAGCATTTCTCATGAACCTGCTTCCGCTTACTCTTTCACATAACTGGTGAATCATTTCTGAGAAATATCCAAATTTTTTAGCTACATAACTAAACCCTATATCGTTAGCAATTCCACCTAGATCATCCAAATAATTATACATTCTCTCTAGTTCTAAAAGAACAATCCTAAGAGCCTTAATTTCTTTACTAACCTCTTTATTTAAAAGTTTTTCTACAAGAATAGCATAAGCTTCCCCATAAGCTACTGTCGATTCTCCTGAAACCCTTTCAAACATAAGATTTAATAAATTTGCATTTATGTTAGCGCATTGCTTTTCTATTCCTCTATGTTTGTACCTTAGCCTTATTTCAAGGTTTTCTATAGGTTCACCCATAACACTAAACCTAAAATGACCTGGCTCAATTATTCCTGCATGCACAGGTCCTACCGCAATTTGATAAGCATCAGTACCTGAAATTTCTTTAACCTTATAATCAAAATCATTATTGATTTCTCTTTGAAATAATCTGCTTTGATAAATTATATTACTAAGATCGATTGGTGTTTTCTCGGTAACATAACTGCATATTACATAATACCCTTGCTTACTATTTGAAAACACACAATTTATAGTACGCTGCTTTCCCTGCACCGAAAATTCACAAATATAATTAAATTTATATAAATCAACAAAAATAAGCACAATCTTTCTAATCTGTTCAGCTTTTATTCTAACGTATAACTCATTATTATTTTTAACTTCATAATTTAAATCAAAATTTAAACCCTCTAAACTTTCTATAGTCTCTGCTATTTTCATATTTTCACTTCCTAACCACAAATAATTAGAACTGCATTATTTATCATATTAAACAAATAACCATTCATAAATAAACTCATAACAATAATCGAAACAAAACATAAAGCGAGTGGCAACGTATTTTCTTTATCCTCTTTCATTTTAACATATTTAGCGCCAGGTTCATTATTGAAAACTATTTTAATAAAAACTTGCAGAAAACCTGCAAAAACTAATAATAAACAAATACTATACAGCGCAGTGATAATGTAATTCCCATTTTCAACTGTTCCTACAAGTATATAATACTCACTAAAGAACGCTGGAAATGGAGGGGCTCCAGTAATAACAAGCATTCCCAAAATAAGAAATACCGCATTTATTGGCATAGTTTTTATTAGTGCATTAATTTTATCTATACGTTTTGTTTTATATGTATTTAGTATATTTCCTGCTGTTAAGAACAACATAGACTTCCCAAAGGCATGAACTAATGAATGTAATAATGCACCGAAAACAGCAATTTTACTTCCAACTCCCAGTCCTAAAGCTATAATACCCATGTTTTCAACTGAGGAAAATGCTAGCAACCTTTTATAGTTTGTTTGCCTTAAAATACTAAAAGATGAAATTATAAGTGATACTGAGCCGAAAATTATAAACAACCATTTGGTATTTTGGAGTCCTGGCACATGTTTTATTATTAAATAAAACCTTAAAATAACATATAGTGCAAGGTTCAAAAGAACTCCAGACATCATCGCACTAACTGGCGAAGGTGCCTCACTATGTGCATCTGGAAGCCATGTATGCATAGGTGCAAGTCCTGCTTTTGTGCCTATCCCTACAAATATTAACGTAAATGCTATTTTAACAGCATAAGTACTTTGCGGGTTTGAATTTTTCACAAGATAAGACCAATTAAGTATCTGACCCGTATCTTGATTACTATACGAATTAACAAAAATAAGTATACCAATTAAACCAACACCTATTCCTATTGAACAAATAATAACATATTTCCAAGCGGATTCGAGGGAACTTTTATTAATGTTAAACCCAATCAAAAATGCTGTTGTAAGTGTTGTTCCTTCGAGTCCAATCCACATTGCTATAATATTATTTGTCATTGCAATAAATATCATAAAAAAAACAAAGAAATTAAATAAAAAATAATAGAATCTACCTCGTCTAAGGGAAATTAATTTCTCGTATATCTCTCCACCAATATATTTATAAGAGTAAATACTCACAATAACATTTATGCTAGCTGTTATAAAAAGTTGAACTATACTTAAACTATCAATATAAAAAAATTCATTAAAATAACTTAGAGTACTGCCTCCTGAAATAAGCGTAATAATTTTTAGTACAATACCCAAAACTAATATAGATCCAAGTATTGTAACTAGCCCAGAAATTTTGATATTTTTAAGGATTAAAGGGGTCATTATCATAATTAAGAACAAAATACCAATTACTATAATATACATTTTTTCACCAACTATTCTTTTAGATTTTCAAAAGAGTCTGTATTTATTGAATCAAAAGTTTTATTTATATTGAAAATCATTATTCCCATAATAAGGGCTAACATTAAGCCTTCAAAAACTATACCTGCCTCAATTACAAGGGACATTTTGGTTAATGATATTTCAAAGAGTACGATACCATTTTCAAATATTAAAAATCCTATCATTTGCGTGATAGCTTTTTTTCTTGCTACCATAAGCAAGATTCCTATAATAAACAGGGCAATTCCAACCTTAATAAAATTATCATGCATATTGTTCAAAAGTCCAAAGGCTATCATTATCCCTATTCCAGTTAAAAGATATGAAATAAACCCGCTTACTATTAGTTCCATTTCCCTATTTATCTTTAATTTTTTTACAGATTCATTTATTATTAGCGGCATTATAATAACTTTAGTTACTATTGTTAAAATTCCTAAAATATAAAAATGCACTTCCCCTGTATCATATCCAAGTTTCAGAGCTATGAGTCCTATGGCTGCTGACTGGAATATAAAGCCTTGCGTAATAAGTTTTATTCGTCTTACCCCAGACATAAAAATGCTAGATATTAATATAATTGTAAGTAAAGCCTCTATCATAATCTTTCTCCTTATAAAATATAAATTAAAGCAATCGCTATAATACCTAATGATACTGTGGCTGGAAACAATTCTGCACCTCTAAATAATCTAGACTTAGCAAAAGTTGTTTCTATAATAGCAATTCCTAGCAAACAAAATAAAAGTTTAAATATAAAGCTTAAAAACCCTATAATCAAAGCGGACGCCGTAAATGTTGTTGCAATTCCCATAGGAATAAAACAGTTAATTAAAACAATCAAGTATACAATTAATTTGATATATGAAGACAGTTCAACATATGCTAAATCACTACCTGATAAATCTAAAATCATTGCTTCATGCATCATTGTAAGTTCTAAATGCGTTTCTGGATTGTCAAAAGGTATTCTTGCATTTTCCGCAAGTATTCCAATAATAAAGGTTACCATTGCAATAAGATGCGCAGTATCATAGTGCATAATTTCACTATTAATAAAGGCAATATGAAAAATATTAAAATCACTCGTTTCAATATATAAAAAAACTATCAAAAATAATATTAAAGGTTC
>JBLHPD010000088.1:0-18446 GCA_047624165.1 Clostridium sp.
ATAGAGGTTTCTATTATTTATAATCTATTTAGCTAAATCTTCTATAGAATTAATATCCATATACTTAGGAACAACTAAACCTACTCTAGCTCCTTCTAGGTTTGGTCCTAAATTTTCAACTGTATCTTTGTAGTCAGATATGTATTTTGCATGTGTTGCTGGTAACCAAGCTGCAACAATAGCATCCACATCTCCACTACCTACTGCAGCCCACATTGGTCCTGCGTCTACTTGTGTAAGAGTAACTTTGTATCCCATATCTCCCAATACTAATCCAATTATGTTAGTAGAAGCAATTTCACTATCCCAAGCAACATAAGCAAGCTTGATTTCATCGCCATCTACTTTTGTTGCGCCTTCTGTCCACTTACTTACTTTATCTTTATTGTCAGTAATCCATTGTCTTGCAACTTCCTTTACATTTCCACCATCATTAATTTTAAGCATAACAGCTTCCATGTCCGCAGGAGTCCAATTAAATTGGTCTAATATTTTATAAGCACTAGGCAGTTTTTCTTTTAAGCCTTTGTGTACAACAGTACTTATATGTTCAGCACCACCGAAAATCCCCTTAGGGTCTTCTAAGTATTTTAAGTCATATTTACTAAACATCCAATGAGGAGACCAACCAGTAACTATTATTGGCTTTTTATTTTTATAGGCATCTGCTAGTGCTTGTGTCATAGCAGCACCTGAACTAGATTGAACAGTATAATTTGTTTTATATTCTTTAACAGCTTGCTCTGCAAATTTCATTTCACCAGCACCAGCATCTATTCCTGTAATTTTGTAATCCATTTGCTCACCAATAGATGTTTCAGCACTTTTACTGCTACTGCTACTACAGCCTACAAAAGTTAGAACTGCTAAACTTAGAGCTATTACACTTAGTTTCTTAAAATTATTTTTTTTCATAAATTTATTCCTCCTTTAGAATATATATCTTATATATATTAATTTGCTATGAATTCCAGCAAACCAATATATGTAATAAGCTTTTAAATTTCAATTCTTTAATTTCAATCTTTACCATTTATCCATCTTTTTCAGTATTTAATCTATGTATTTATTGTAAACATTTCACTGTAAATTTACATCATGTTAACTATTATAACAAACTTAACTAAGAAATTCAAATTTTGGACGGTATTGACTCCAAGCATTTCGCCCTATTTCGACCTTTTACTTCATGTAACTTCATGTAACTTTATTTAACTAGATATTTAGAATGTTTTTGCTAGTACTTTTATTATTTGTAATAAGCCATAGGAATTATTCACATATCAAAATTATTTGGTTTAATTTATAAAAAGTGAATAATTTTAAAATACCCTTTAATATTCATGATTAGTGTACAAGTAACGGTTGCAAATCTTTCATTTTTAATTTAATATGTTATTTAGTAATGATAATAGTTATTATCATTACTAAATAAACTGTAGAGAGAGGTAATTGAAATGGCTTTTGTAAATATGAGTGAATTAGCCTTAACGGAATTTAAAAAGTTTCTTAAGGAAAACAAAGTAACTTCAGATGAAATAAGAATTAATTTAACAGGTAATGGCTGAAGTGGCCCTGTGTTTAATCTTGTTCTGGATGAACAAAAAGAAGACGATAATGTTGAGAAATTTGGAGATCTTAAATTAGTGGTAAAAAAGAGTGTTAATGATGAATTTGGAAGTTTAGTAATAAAATGTGGTGAGGAAAATGGTTTAGATGGTTTTTCTATCGAACTGGAAAATAAACAAGAAGGTGAATGTGCTAGTTGTAGTAGCTGTAGTTAAAATTCAATTAACGCTTTGAAACAGTTTTTATTGCTAGATTTATGATACTAAAAAGCCTCAGACTGCTATTTTCTTTTTTAAGAAGATACCAGTCTGAGACTATAATTTTACTTTCCAGAAAAATTGTGTTTATTCAGGAGTCCAAACCCAGGAACCCTGGATTAGATATCAAGAGCAGCATGATATCCTTGATATATTGCAGTTGTTATAGTAGATGCTTTTACACAATCACCAATTTCTCTAACAAAAGGTGCACAGTCAATTAAGTCTTCTACTACATCTCTTCTTGCTCTCTGTCCAAGTGCACAGATTACTGTAGTACCTGTTACGAGATGTTCCACGCAAGCTACATCAGCACAGACAACCCCTTCTCGTGTTACACGTAATCCCTTATATTCCATATGAACATGAATCTTATTATTTTTTTCTATTTCCGCAAGTAGAATAGGACGATGCCTGATATTTGCATCTGGAGCAAGTTCTGCTCTCATTTCTACTAAATGTACAGTCTTACCTTCTTGTGCAAGATGTATTGCTGCTTCACATCCAGCAAGACCTCCTCCAAGGACAACTACTTCACTTCCTACCTTGTCCTTCTCTAAATAATAGTCATTAACAACAACTACATTATCAACATGTAAACCTGGTATTTGCGGAACAAGTGGTTCTGAACCAACTGCTATAATTAATGCATCAACATTTTCTTTATCAACATACTCTTTTGTAACAGTTGTATTTAACCTGATTTCAACGCCCGCATCTTTTGCTAATTTTCCAAGAGTAACACCTAACTCATACATTTCGTACTTAAATGGGATTGCTTGTTCGCCCTTAAGTATTCCACCTAACTCATCAGATTTCTCACAAAGAATTACCTTATGTCCACGCTTTGCTGCAGTAATAGCCGCTTCAAGTCCACCTGGTCCACCACCTGCTACCAGAACTTTACCTGGATGAGGAGAAGGAATAATTTCTGTTGCACCTAGTTCACGTCCGATTAACGGATTAACTGTGCAACGCCTTGTAGATGTCATCGCACGTTCTGCCATACATGTAAAGCATCTTAAACATTTCACAATATCCTTATCTTTATTTGTCACAACTTTTTTCGGAAGTTCATGGTCAGCTAAAAGTGCACGAGCCATTTCAACAACATCTGCCTTACCACTAGCTATAATTCCTTCCATCATTTCCGGGTCATTTAACCCACCAATCGTTGCAACTGGAACACTTACATGCTTTTTAATTTCTGCTGCAAGGTAAACATTAGATCCATGTGGTATCCAGCTGTATTTCCATAAGCTGCTACTATGTCATCAATTAATTCTTGAGTAAGTTCTTTTACTGGAAGACCATCTGGACGAATTGTAGCACTTGGTCCCCATTGAGATAGTCCTTGTTTTTTATTCTTGTCAGTTAAATAAGTTCCAGCATATTGTCCTGAATGAGATAATTCTACACTAGCAATTGCACCATGACGGCGGATAGCATCTGCCGTATATGTAAAACTTGCAAGTGAACCTACTGTTTCCAAATCTAAATGAAACATATGGGAACCTTCTGTTTCTGGATGAACCACACATTCACTGACAGTAACTGATGCCGCGCCCCCCTTAGCTCTTAATTCATAAAAAGCTGTTGATGCAGGTCCAATAGTGCAATCAGCTGTTATATCTGTTCCTCCCATAGGGGCAGAAAACATTCGGTTTCTGAAATTCACATTCCCAATTTTGATTGGGTTAGATAGGTTTGGATATTTTTTTTGCATATTATGATTCTCCCTTTTGCTTTATATTTTTAATCTTCATCTGTTTGTTTTATGCGCTTACACTTTCTTTAGTATTCATATCTTTTTTATTGACGTAACGATAAACGAATGTTAATAAAAAACCTACCATCCCAATAACAGCAGCTAATATAAATGCTCTTTGATAACTATTATCTGTATTAAATACATTTGACATCACTGTTGGTCCATAATATCCTCCTAATGCAAATCCAATAAACATTATTCCATAATTCACGCTATTGTTTTTAGAACCAAACTGATCTGCAGTAAATCCAGGAAAAACACCCATAAATGAACCGAAACATAACCCAACGATTGAAATACCGATATAAAAGGTCACAACATCTCCTTGTCCTGAAAAATACAGACATATAAGTCCAATATCAATACCTATTATCTTAAATGCAGAAGTTACTCCAGCCTTATCAATTAATACATTTGCAATTGGTGGTACTATTACTGAACTTAAACCATAAGCTGCAGTTGTGATACCCCCAATTAAACCACGTTTGTCTGGGAAAAACTTAATTGAATTGTTAATTGTACATCCGTAAACTAACCCAGTACCTAGACCTGTTACGATGCCATACGCAAATACTAATGACCCTACTCCCTGGGCAAAACCTGCTAATATCATACCGCCTCCAAAAAGCAGACCACCAACAAAAATAACTTTTTTCGGTCCAAACATATCATTAATTCTACCACCCGAAATCATAGTAATAGGTGCAATTGAATTAGTGATAACAAATGCAATTGCTAAACTAGCCGCAGTTAATGCAAGTCCGGTAGTACTACTCAAATGCTTTGCCATGGGAGCTGCAAATACACTCCACGCATATATTGAGCCAACACATAAATTGATAAAACAGCTTGCAATCAAAATTATCCATCTTTTTTTAGTTAATTCCATAAAACTCTCCACCTTTATCTTTTGTTTTGTTAATATTATCACAATGTATTTATCATGTCAATATAATCATGTAACATAATACATGTAAATATTTATATACATTATGTTATATATATGTACTAATCTGTATATATTGTAATTTTCAAAAACCATGTTATAATAAATTGATGAAGGAAGGGGTGTGTTTATGAGGACTCTTAAATTTGCAATTTTAGGATTGGTAAATAGAAAATCTATGACTGGTTATGACATAGGAAAAGAATTTAATTTTCAATTAGCTGAGTTTTGGAATGCAAAGCACAGTCAGATATATCCAGAATTAAAAAAATTACTTGATGAAAAACTTTTAGTTTTTAATATTGAAATTAGTGGGGATATATTAGAAAAAAAAGTTTATGATATTACAGAAAAAGGTAAAAAAGAACTTTTAAAATGGCTGAATAAGGATGAACCTATGGAACAAACACCAAAAAATATTTTTCGACTTAGAATGTATTTTTCAAATAATTTAGAGCTAAACACCCGAATTTATTTATTAGAGCATCAATTACTTCAGCATAGTGACAGACTTACCTTTTTATACGAACAAAAGGAAGCTTATGATAATGTTCCACCTATTGATAGTCCATGCTTTGGAGATTATCTCGTTCTAGACGGTGCTATTATACGAGAAGAAGGTGCTATTAAATGGTTGAAAAATTGCATTAATTTTTGTAAAAATAGTAGTGAGATATAGGGAAATAAGCTGATTGTTTCTATTTTACTAATAAGAGGTGAATGAATATGATATATCCACATGAAAATAAGTATGATAAAGAATCATCTGAAAATTACAGTGGCTCAGTATCTTCTCTTAACACGAGGCTCGAAAATCTGAGAGTTGACTGTAAAAAATGTTTTGGATTTTGCTGTGTTGCATTGTACTTTTCGGCTTCGGAAGGTTTCCCAATCAATAAAGATGCTGGTAAGCCTTGCCTAAACCTACAATCAGACTTCAACTGCTCTATTCACAAAAATTTAAGAGAGCGTGGTCTTAAAGGTTGCACTGCTTATGATTGTTTTGGTGCAGGTCAAAAAGTAGCTCAAGTTACCTATGGCGGACATGATTGGCGACAAATCCCAGAATCATCGAAGCAAATGTTTGAGGTATTCCTAATTATGAGGCAACTTCATGAAATGATATGGTATCTAACAGAATCAATTGAACTACAAACGACTCATTCTATCCACGATGAGCTAAGGTCCATACTAAATGAGACTATACGTCTTACTCATCTCAGTCCAGATTCTCTTATAGGATTGGATGTGGAATCACATCGCGACGATGTTAACGCTCTACTTCTACATACTAGCGAACTCGTGAGAACTAAAATGTGTGGCGGACAGAAGAATTCTTCAAGGCGTCAGAAAACGAGGTCTCCAGGGGCAGATTTATTCGGTGCAGACCTTAGAAAAGCTAATCTTAGAGGTGCAAATTTAAGAGGAGCATGTCTTATTGCTGCAAATCTTAGAGGAGCCGATTTAAGTGGTGCTGACCTTATTGGGGCTGATTTAAGGGATGCTGACCTTAGAGGAACTAATCTTACAAATAGTATCTTTCTTACTCAATCCCAAATTAACACGGCTAAGGGAGATTCAGATACAAAGTTACCAATATTACTAGCTCGCCCAACGTACTGGTCAAAATAATTATTATAGCAATCTTTAGTTAAATTTAAATAGGTCACTTTATCCTAAAAGGAGTAAAGTGACCTATAAATTGGCTGCTATTAAGCTGTTATTCGAATACTTTGATATACATTTCTTTAATTTCTTTGATTAATGGGTATCTTGGATTAGCACCTGTACATTGATCATCAAACGCTAATTCACACATTTCATCGAGTGTTGCATAGAAGTCTTCTTTTTTAATTCCTGCCGCACTTATTGTTTTAGGAATTTTTACTGTGTCTTTTAATACTTGAATAGCTTTAATTAACAACTCTACCTTTTCATCATCTGTACTTCCACCTAAATTTAGAGTTTCTGCAATAATTGCATATCTTCTCTTAGCATTTGGATATTCATATTGTGGGAAAGTACCTTGTTTTCTTGGGTTTTCTACAGCATTAAATTTTATAACTTCATTTATCAATAATGCATTAGCTACGCCATGTGGTACATGATGTTTTGCTCCTAATTTATGTGCCATTGAATGACATACTCCTAGGAATGCGTTACCAAATGCCATTGCAGCCATTGTTGAAGCATGAGCCATACCTTCTCTTGCTTTTATGTTAGTTTGACCCTCACTGTATGCAAGTGGTAAGTTCTTAAATATTTCTTTTATTGCTTCTAGGGCGAGTCCATCAGTAAAGCATGAAGCCCTAACTGATACATAAGATTCTATCGCATGAGTTAAAGCATCTATACCTGAAGCTGCCGTTAGTCCCCTTGGCATATTTGTCATAAGTTCTGCGTCTACTATAGCCATATTGGGAAGTAATTCATAATCAGCTAGTGGATATTTAGCTCCTGTTTTTTCATCAGTAATTACTGCGAATGGAGTAACTTCTGAACCAGTACCTGCTGTGGTTGGTACTGCAACCATATAACATTTTGAACCCATTACAGGAAATGTATAAACTCTCTTTCTAATATCCAGAAATCTCATAGCTAAATCTTCGAATTTTACTTCTGGATGTTCATACAACACCCACATAATTTTAGCTGCATCTATTGGTGATCCTCCGCCGATTGACATAATAGTATCTGGCTTAAATGTATTCAATGCTTCAACACCTGCTCTTGCTGTAGCAAGAGTCGGATCTGGCAATACATCTGAGAATACCTTGAACTCTATACCAAGTTCTACTAAAACTCTTGTAGCTCTATGCACAATTCCAAGATCAACAAGAATCTGATCAGTAACTATAAATACTTTCTTCTTGCCGAGTACCTTTAATTCTTTCATAGCTACCTCAAGGCATCCATATTTAAAATAAACTCTTGATGGGACTTTAAACCAAAGCATATTTTCTCTCCTCTGCGCTAAATTCTTAATATTCAATAGTTGTTTAATTCCGACATTTTCTGAAACAGAATTTCCACCCCATGATCCACAACCAAGTGTTAATGAAGGCGTGGTCTTAAAGTTGAATAAATCGCCTATTCCTCCTTGAGATGATGGCATATTTATCATAATTCTTCCTGTTCTCATAAGTGAACTAAACTTAGCTATTCTATCTTTAGACTTAGTTGCGTGAGTCCATAATACTGAGCTGTATCCATAACCTCCAAGTATAACAAGCCTTTCTGCCTTAGCTAGTGCCTCATCAAAAGTTTTAACCTTATACATACCAAGTACTGTAGATAATTTTTCATGTGAAAATTCTTCCTCAAGTTCCACGGACTCAATTTCACCTATAAGAACTTTTGTTTCTTCAGGAAGTTTAATTCCTGCAAGTGCTGCTATTGTTGAGGCTGATCTCCCTACCTGCTTCGGATTTAATCTACCATCAACTAATATTACTTTTCTTATTTTTTCTGTTTCGTCTGGTGTAAGGAAATAAGCTCCTCTTTTAATAAATTCTTTTCTAACCTGCGCATATATGCTCTCCATAACGATTACAGTCTGTTCAGACGCGCATATTGTTCCATAATCAAAATTCTTAGAAAGTAAAATTGAGCTTACAGCCATTTTAATATCAGCAGTGTCATCAATAATCGCTGGTGTATTTCCTGAACCTACTCCAACAGCTGGTTTTCCTGATGAATAGGCAGCATGTACCATTCCTGGACCACCTGTTGCAAGTATTAAATCTGCTGATTTCATTACAAGTCCTGAAAGTTCTATTGATGGTTCATCTACCCATGCAATTATATCTTTTGGTGCTCCCGCTGCAACTGCTGCATCTCTTACTATTTTAATTGCTGCAATAGTACATTTTTTAGCCCCTGGATGTGGTGAGAAAACGATACCATTTCGGGTTTTTAAAGCTATAAAATATTCCTGTAGATGTCGGATTTGTAGTTGGAACAACTGCTGCTAGTACACCAATTGGTTCATAGATTTTAGATATACCACCTGCTTCATCATGCTCGAAAACTCCAACAGTTTGTGAATCTTTATAACAATTATATATATATTCTGAAGCGTAATGATTTTTTATAACTTTATCTTCAACAAGTCCCATTCCTGTTTCTTCGACTGCTAACTTTGCTAAAGGAATTCTCTGAACATTAGCTGCTATAGATGCTTCTTTAAATATATGATCTACCTGTTCTTGAGTGAATGTAGAGTATATTCTTTGTGCTTCTCTAACTTCCTCCATTCTAATATTTAATTCTTCAATGTTTGTTACTCTTTCTGTAGTTGTCTTCTTTGGTAGTATAGTACTTCCCGCTTTCATAAAACACCTCACTCATAAAATTTAGTTGTTTTAATAATCTTCTCAACTATAAACTTATATAGAGCAAATATTATGCCAACTTTTTATAAAATGAATTCATTGGTATAACTAAGTCTACTTCGTCGGTGTTGTATGTTTTTTATACTTTTCTGCTTATTTAAGTGTATAACTTTTAAGCACTGTATAATTTTTATACAATTTATTATATCTTATATATATTTGAATTTTTACCTAGTTATATCATATTTTTTTATTTTAGAATACAAAGTTGCTCTAGTTATTCCTAAATCTTTTGCTATTTTCGTCATATTACTTTCATCTTGATTCATTGCTTTTATTATTTCATTCTTTTCTAATTCTTGTAATGTGTGAATTTTCTTATTTTCTATATTTAATACCTTATTTGAATCATACTTATCTATATCACTATTTTTTTCATCATCGTCAAATACCATTGTACTTTCACCATTTAGATTTACTATATTTTCAATACAATTTTCTAATTCTCTTATGTTTCCAGGCCAATTATAATTTATCATTTTTTCGTATATATCTTCACTCATGATCGTAAGCTCCTTATTTAATTTATTAGCCTTCATCTTCAAAAGATGCTCAATAAGAATTGGTAAATCTCCTTTTCTTTCTCTAAGTGGTGGAATTTTTATTGGAATAACGCTTAACCTATAAAATAAATCCTCTCTAAATCTTCCTTTTTCAACTTCTTTCTTTAAATCTTTATATGTTGCAGCTATAATTCTTACATCCACAGGAATTATTTTATCTCCTCCAACTCTAGTTATATACCCCTCTTGCAGAACTCTCAAAAGATTAACTTGCATATCATGTGGCATCTCACCTATTTCGTCTAAAAAGAGTGTACCTCCATTTGCAAGTTCAAACTTCCTGCACATCCTCCTCTTCTAGCTCCTGTGAAGGAACCATCCTCATATCCAAACAGTTCACTTTCTATGAGATTTTTAGAAATAGCTCCACAATTAATAGCAATAAATGTTTTATTACTTCTATCCCCATGATTATGTATAGATTGAGCAAGCAGCTCTTTCCCAGTTCCGCTTTCCCCTTGAATTAGAACAGTAGATGGAGATGAACTTATTATCTTAGCATATTCTATTACTTTATTAATTTCCTTACTGTCACCAACAATATCCTCAAAATTATAAATCGCTCTACCGCCACTATATTTATTTACATATTTAATTACCTTTTTTATTACCGTAAATACAACAACCATACCTTGAACTTCATTATCAATTTCTATTGAATTTGCAGATACATTGTATCTAGTTTTTGTTGTTTCATTGCTTAAAGTTACCTCAAGATTATTATAAACTCCCTTTAATAAGCATATCAAACATATTTATCCAATCAGGTAAGATAGTATCCACTCTCTTACCAACGATATCTTCTTCTTTTATACGTAAAATACTACACGCTTCTTTATTAATGGTTCTTAATATTCCATCTTTGTTTATTACATAAATACCCATATAAATAGAATCTGCTACTGTATTCATGTATTGATAAGTCTCTAGCAATCTATTATTTATATATTCAACATTTATTTGATATTCAATGCATTTCACAGCTGAAACTATAAGGGCAAGCGTATGTTTTTGAACTTTCTCGCTACCACCGGTTAAATTAAGTAACCCAATTATATTTCCATCTACATCATGAATTGGCGCTGCAGAGCAAGTCCATCTTTGATATGCAGTAATAAAATGTTCTTTTTCAGAAATTTGAATAGGAGTTTGTTCTTTTATAGCAATACCCATTGCATTTGTTCCTATACTATTTTCCGACATATAAGCGCCTACTACCATTCTTAAACTTAGTGCCTCTTTTACTACATCTTCATCTCCTAGAATCTCTAAAATGCAACATTCATTATCAAGTAAAATTATAAAAAAACCTGTTCCCTTTAAAAATTCATATAAAGTGTCCATAAATCTAGACGCTATATTTAAAAGCTTTCTATTCTTATTGATTTTATTTTGCAATTCTTCTAGTTTTATAATCCTTTTAGGGAATATTGTCCCTTTTTCAATACCATAATCTATTGATCGCGCATGAGATTTTTTAATTATATCTAATTGATTTTTTAAAACTTTTAGTTTTAACATTTGTTTTTTAAGTTCAGTCTCCAATTTTAAATGCCTCCTTATATACAAGCTTATTCACTTCTTCTTCTGTATTGACTCTTTTATCTATATAAATGATTTCAACACCAATGTACAATAAGAATAAATGACAATGCCAAAATAACCTCTAAACCATTATATTTACTATAATTGTACACACATATATAATTAATTAGCAAGTAAAATCTGTCCGCATGTGCTTCCATATTTTACAATGGATCTCATCATAACGCCCAACTATTTCGCTAAAGTTCTTGTAAGAGTTATCTTTACTGTAACAACTTCAATATAATATGACGATGTGCAGGATTTTTATCATAATGCAGAATAAAAAGGTAATACTAAACTTGTAGTTAATAAAATAGGAGGTTATTTTATGGAAAATACTTCAAAAATCCCTTTGATTTTATCAGAAATAGCAGGTTTATGGAACTCTTATATGAGTGATACTATGATTAGTTGTGTACTAAAATATTTTTTAAATAACGTAGATGATAATGAAATTCGCGTAATTGTGCAACAAATTTTGGATTTAACTGACAAACATATTCAGGAAGTAACTACTATATTCAATCAGGAAAAATTGACAATTCCAGAAGGATTTTCTGATAAAGATGTAAATATAAATACTCCTCGATTATTTGATGATTCTTTCTACTTGAATTATTTATGTTTTATGTCAAGGTCGGCAATGCATAATTACACTTTGGCTTTAAACCAAATAGCACGTTCTGACATTAGAGCTTTTTTTTCAAAGAGAATTTATGAATCTGTCGACCTTTACAATAATTCAGCAGATATTAAATTATCAAAAGGAATTTTTATAAAGGCACCACGAGTAGAAGTAACTAAGGGAATTAACTATGTAAAAAGTCAAAGCTTTATAACAGATTGGTTTGGAGAAAAAAGACCTTTACTTGCAATTGAAATAACGCATGTTTTCACTATGATTTTTGCTAATATTGTTGGTAAAGCAATAACAACAGCATTTGGTCAAGTTACTAAAGGCAAAAAAATCTCTAATTATTTTTTCGAAGGTACCGATATCGCAACAGAGCATATTTGTCAGTTAACTGGGCTTTTAGCTAATGAAGGCATTCCAATTCCATCGTCTTCTGACTCTTTTGTAACTAGCTCTGTGGCTTCACCTTTTTCAGAGAAATTAATGCTTAGTCATTTAATGGCATTATCTTCATGTGGAATAAGCAGTTTAGGGATGGCTATGGCAGATACAATAAGAAGTGACCTCGAGGCTACATATATTAAATATATAGATGAGACGATGAAATATAGTAAAAAAGGTGTAAATATTATGATTGATAACGGATGGCTCCAGCAACCCCCTCAAGCAGTTAAACATGAAAATTTGTAATTTTTAGAAATCTTACTGCACCTAACTTTTTATAAGCTATAGACTTTATTGTTTCCAACAGATTTTCTTCAGTTTGCTTTTATGAATTGTATTTGGTATCATATAATTTGTAAGAACATTACAAAAAGTTATTAAAAAAGGTGGAGAAAATAATGGTCCCAATAGATAATCAAGAACAAAAACATCAGCGACGTGTTCGATATAAGGGCACTAACCCTAGAGCTTATAAAGATAAATACAAAGAACTGCAACCAGAAAAATATGCTGATACTGTAGCAAAAGTTATTCAAAAGGGCAGTACTCCTGCTGGTATGCACCGTTCAATTTGCGTTAACGAAATATTAGAATTCTTACATATTACTCCTGGGCAAACAGGACTCGATGTAACACTAGGCTATGGTGGTCATACTTTAGAGATGCTTAAATGTTTAAATTCAAAGGGTCACTTGTATTCAATTGATGTAGACTCTATTGAATTACCACGCACACAAGCTCGTTTAGAGAGCTTAGGTTATGGCCCCGAAGTTTTAACGATCAAACAAATGAACTTTTCCGATATAGATCAAATTGCTCTCGAATCAGGGCCATTAAATTTTGTATTAGCAGATTTGGGCGTCTCTTCAATGCAAATAGATAATCCTGAAAGAGGATTTTCGTTTAAGACTAAAGGACCACTCGACTTACGGCTTAATCCTAATAAAGGTCAATCTGCCGCAGCACGTTTAAAAACTATTTCGATGGATGAATTAGAAGGAATGCTTATAGAAAACGCAGACGAACCTAATGCTGCGGCAATCGCTCGAGCTATTACTTCCCAAATTAAAAAAGGAATAGACATATCAACAACAACGCAGCTTCAACAAATTATAAGCGATGCTCTAAAATTTATTCCGGGAAGTAATAGTAACGATGCGATTAAAAAATCCTGTCAACGATCTTTTCAAGCATTGAGAATTGATGTCAATAGTGAATTTGAAGTGTTATATGAATTTTTGGAAAAGCTTCCTACTACCCTAGCAAAGGGTGGTCGCGTTGCTATACTTTCATTTCATTCAGGAGAAGATCGCCTAGTTAAAAAATCTTTTAAACGTCTTTTTCGTGAAGGCGTCTATAGTGAAATAGCTCCAGATCCTATTCGGCCATCTTCACAAGAATGTAATACCAATGGTCGTGCTCGCTCTGCTAAGTTGCGTTGGGCTATAAAAGCATGATTATTAATTTTCGGCACTTTATCTGCCTAAAAGGACAATAATCTAGTCTTTTAAATAATTCTCATTTAAACTTATCTAAATACTATAATATAAGAGAAAAAACAAGGTTGCCTGTGGTTAAATTCCACACAACCTTGTTTTTTAAATGTTATCTAGCTCGAAATCTTTTTCTTTTAAATTTGAAAACAAATAATGTTCCTATAAATAATAATACAACAGATGCTGCAATAATGCCAATTTGCATTATAGATTGATTTCCTGTGTTACCCTCTGCCTGTAACCCCCCTCTAGATCCCATATTTTCCAAATCATTCAGCATATCATCATCTGCACCAAGTGTTTTTAAAGTTTCCTCTTGCTCAGCAGTAAATTCTGCTCCATTTGATTCCTTTACTACTTCCATTATGCTTTGCATATTTACATTGTCGATATCAACTGCTTCATCATTAACTGCTGCTTTGTTGTCACCTCCTGCTTTGTTACCACCTCCTGCTTTGTCTTTAGCACCAAGACTTGATAAATCAACAGTTGTGGCTAATGTTCCATAAGTGGTTGATGGCTCCGTTCCATTTAGTTGAGCTTCTATACTTTTAGCTCTGTCGAGTCCAAATGTCACCATCATAGGAGTTGCCGCGCTATACTCTTCATATGTATATAAAGCAGTGGCATCTTTTTCAACATAGCTATTTATCAATTTATCAATCTTAACTATCGATTCTTCATAAACTCCACTATTAATATATTCTTCTGATATTTCTTTTAGGTAACTATGATAGAGTTCCTTGTACTCAGTTACTTCTAAAAGTTTTCCTATAAGAGGCGCATCTTCTAAATTACCAGTAACTGGAATATCTATAGGAAAATTAATAGCCTTTATACCATCAGTCATTCTAAAGCCCGCAAATGACTCATTTAAATCCCAGGGTATTATCTGAAACACACCATCCTTTTCGTATAGGTAATAGTTGTGATACATTTCTCCTGCATAACCATCTAGGTTAACCAAAAACGTATTTACCGCGAAAAATCTAAGGACTTCATCTACATCCAGATATTTTTCAAGATTCGAGCCACTATTCAGGTTTTTAATCATCTCTATAACCTTTTCAAAATCTTTATCAGACGTAGTTTTGAATACGGAACCTTCCTGTATAGCTGAATAATCTGATGCTAAATCTCTAGTATATTTGAGGTCAGCTCCCTTATTCACACTAACCTGAGCCTCTTTATCCGTAGTTTTATCTGTAGCTTCATCTGCAGTTTTGCTTTCCTCATTCGCTTCGTTTGAAATTTCCACCTTATCCTCGGCAGCTGGAACTTCTCCATTTCCCTGATTATTAGGCTTGTTTGGCATTCCACCTTTATCATTACCGCCAGCATTACCTCCAACCATATCCACACTCTCTGGCTTATAAAGATTGCCATTCGTTGTGCCGAATTGTCTTTCAACAAAAGTTTCATCAATGATTTCAACAGCTAGGTACACACCCCAGTCTTCTCCATTTAACTTAATATTGGTATAAGCATATGCAGGAGTAGCAACATCCATAAACTCGAATAAGTCATAGGATAGAGCTTCTTTCATATAAGAACTATCTGAAATCACGTTATTAAGAGCGATTTTTTCAAGACCAAAGCAGGTCTGGTCCTCTACATAAGCACCAAAATCAAGTTTAAAGCTAAAGCGGTCTGTAGTCTCATCAGATACAATGCTCGAAAGGCTAGAGTTCCCCTTTGGATTTATCCCAACGTTATAAAAGGTTTCACCATTTATAGTTATGGTACAACTACGAGGCTCCTTATCTGAAGCATTAGCCATTAACCAGTCCCAGTCAGCTTCATCTATATCAATATCGATTTCAGTAATCTTATCTTTATCTAATATATTTTCAACATAACTGGTCTGAGTGGTAGCCGCTAAATCGCTTGTATTGCCAGTCATTGTAATTGATCCTATTAGTATCACTACTAATGCCATTACAACGGCAATAACGGTTATACTTTTTTTGTTTATCAACCATCTCACCTCATTTTTATAAGTAATTACATAATTAACACTAGCTCATATAATCCCCATTATAGCTAACCAAAACAGCACTATTAACTCCATCTTCTCTGCTTATTTCATTTACGAATGATGTTTCCATGGTTTTAAGACGAATTTCAATGGTAAACTCTACGCCTGCCCCTCCGGTAACTGTCTTTGATTTAATAACGTATTTTTTCACTTTATTTCCTATAATCTTTAAAACATTATCTTCAACTGATTCATCATCACAGCTTATAATTAAAATATAAGGATTATCTGAGTTACTTTTATTTGTAAAAATCACAAGTATTAAACCGATAAATAAAGAACCAACTATAGCAAGTGGAATTAATCCGGCACCTAAAACAATACCTACTGCAATTGACCAAAATAGATATGCAATATCCATGGGATCTTTAATTGCAGTACGGAATCTTACTATGGACAGCGCACCTACCATACCAAGAGAAAGAATTACATTGGATGTAACTGCCAATATTACAAGAGATGTTATCATGCATAGGGCAATAAGTGAAGTGCTGAAACTTTTTGAATACATAACCCCTTTAAAGGTTTTCTTATACACCGTATAGATAAATAGTCCTATACAAAATGCAAGTCCTAAAGCCAATGCGCCATCTACTAATGATATGCTTGTAGCATTTTCAAGAAAATTCGATTTAAATATGTCACTTAAAGTTGTTTGGTTATTCATATTTAATGCCTCCTAATTATATAAACTATATTTATATTTATATTTTATTGATTATATTCCGTACATACGACAAAGAGCGTATTTGGATACTGATACTTTATTTCTATCTCCAAGTTGAATAAGGTCGCTTATTATTTCCGGTAAAAATGCATCATATTTAACTTCTAAAATTGCCATTCTTCCATCTAGTGTTTCCACTGTTGGTAGATTTTTATTGAACATATCAGTGCTATTAAGTCCTGTCTTTATTGACTTGTCAATGGTTACCCTTACATTACCTGGACCAAATATATATGCTTCACGTAAGTAATCCATCACAGTTTTAGGTTTAAGTTGCTCATGTTGCATTTTTTCATACAACTTTCTTAGTAGCGAGTTATCTGATGTTTTAAGCCATTCAATGTTTCCACTTAATATATCTTCGCATTGTTCTTTAGTAATATGTGCACTAAATTTTGCTGTAAGTCCATTTACCTTAATCTTTTTTTCAAGCCTTATGTATGAATCATCACAATTATATAACCGTATACGAAACTTTTCACGATTATCTACTCCTGATATTTTCTCCATTAATGCTTTATCATCTGGTGTTTCAAAATACAAACTTCGTATTAAATAGTTTTTGCCAGATCCTGCATTGGGATCCATTTTCATAACAGCACTAAGTTTACTACGTAAAAGAGCACATTCTCCCAAATTAATATAATGCTTTATTTCATGACGGTATTTTATTTTATTCATTTTTCAACTCCTCTCCATATTGGTAGTGTTTTCATTCCGTTCTATCCAATAATATAATTATAATCTTAAATCTTCTTGTTAATATCAAATTATTATGTGAACTTTATGTGAGCTTACAACGCAAAAACAACCAACAATTTGTTGGTTGTTTTTATTGGATTATTTTTAAGAGGATAGGGTACATATAACTAGGATTATATACGATATTTAATTAAGAAACTAACTCCTGTTTCTCTATTCATAGCTTCTATTTCTCCATCATAAAATTTTATAATTTTCTTGCTAATAGCCAGACCAAGACCAAAATTGCCGGTCTTATCTTTATAGAAATTATCAAAAATATGACTTAGATGCTCGCCTGGAATATTAGGGCCATCATTATATATCTCTATTATTGCAAAAACACCCTCTTTTTTTAATGTTATGCAAATTTTCTTTTTAGCATACCTAAGGCTATTATCTAAAATGTTTTCAATAGAAACCTGTATTTTATCCACATTCCCATTTATAATAGCTTCTTCAATATTCAAATCCCACTTAATATTATTATTAATTACTTTAAACCTATTTATAATATGGGACAGTAAGCGATGTAGGTTAATTTCGATATCCTCAATGTTATTTTCTAGAACATAATCAAGGGTATTCAAATATAGCATCTGCTTAACTTTTCTTTCTAGGCTTATAGCCTCATCTCTTATTATTTCAGCGTTTTTCTCCACTGACTCAACATACACACCATCTATAATAGCCGCAGCATGACTCATAATTACCATAATTGGTGTTTTTAAATCATGGGATATACTTTGTAAAAACATTTTTTCTTCTTCATCCGCACGCTTTAATTCCTTTTGCATAATATTCATTGAGTTTGCAAGTATTCCAATCTCATCTTCATTTTTAACACTGATTGGTTCTTTCCAATCTTTATGGGCTATCCTAATAGTATACTTTTCAAGTTCCTTCAATGGTTTGGCAATATAATTTGCAACTAATTTTGCAGTTAAAAAACCAATAGCTATAAATACCACTCCTACCATAAGCATCATGTATAACAAATTATTATCATCTTGCATTTCAGGCATATAAGTTATTAAATATGAGTTTCCACTACTTCCATATTGAACTGAACTTATAATAAAAATAAATTTCATATTTTTGTAGGACTCTTTAAATTGTTTTTCAACAAGAGTGCCTGGCGTAATGAAACTTGACATCCATAGTTTAACATTTCGTTACTACTCAGCCATTGTAAATCAATAAAACCCTTATATTGTCAAAAAGGATATTGACTATACGATGTCGAATATACTACCAGAGAGATTAATAATATAATTTG